>SPBY01000194.1 GCA_004525825.1 Bacteroidia bacterium | reverse complement strand
TTGAAGTGCTCCTCTACCAGGTAGCGCTCATGTTCTGCCTGCAGATCCAGGCCCCAATCCACCGGGAACTCAAACTTCTTACCCGATTGCTTCAAAATTTCAACAGCTTCTGTATAAGTTTTTCTTTCAAAGGGATGATCCAGTACAAACTTCAGCCTTTCCATCAATCCTTTGTCATTCATATTATTCAAAAACTCCAGGTCATCTGCGCAGTGGTCCAGGGTATATTTGATCAGGTACTTGAGGAATTCCTCAGCCAGATCCATGTTGTCATGTATGTCGTAAAACGCCATCTCGGGTTCAATCATCCAGAATTCAGCCACGTGACGCGGAGTATTGGAGTTTTCGGCACGGAATGTGGGACCAAAGGTATAGATGGAGGACAGCGCGAGGGCGCCCAGCTCTCCTTCCAGCTGACCAGAAACAGTCAGGTTGGTGGGCCTGGCAAAAAAGTCCTGTGTAAAGTCAATCTCACCTGCTTCATTCTTTGGAGTTTTATCCAGATCGAGGGTGGTCACCTTAAACATGGCACCGGCACCTTCAGCGTCTGAAGCAGTAATTATGGGAGTGTGCAGGTAAAAGAATCCTTTGTCGTTGTAAAACTTATGGATGCCATATGCAAGGGCGTTCCTGATCCTGAAAACGGCACCAAAAGTGTTGGTGCGGAATCGCAGGTGGGCGATTTCCCTCAGGAATTCAAAAGAGTGGCCCTTTTTCTGCAAGGGATACAGTTCCGGATCGGAATCTCCCAGTACTTCAAGTTTACTGGCCTGTATTTCCACGCTCTGACCGCTTCCCATCGAATCGACCAAGGTGCCGCTTACACTGATGCTCGACCCGGTAGTGACTCTTTTCATGGTCTCTTCCGGAAAAGAATTGAGATCGGCTACAACCTGGATGTTGTGTATGATGGTTCCGTCATTTACCGCGATAAATGCCACCTGCTTGTTTCCCCTCCTTGTTCTCACCCAGCCCTTCAACAATACTTCTACGTTCTTCTCTGTTGTTGTAAGCAATTCCTTAACCGTCGATCTCTTCATATGCTTCTGCCTTGACAATCTACAAAAGTACAATATTATCAATTTCCATCCGTTAACTATATAATCTAAAAAGATTCTACTAATTTTACTTTCTTACCAAAAGATTCTGTCATGGAGCAAGAGAAGAAATCCATCATGGTCACTTGGGATTTTTCTGCTGTATCTTATTTTGCCCTGAAGCATGCCATTAAATTGGCCCACATTCTCAAGAACAACATTGTGTTGTTTCATATAGTGAATGAACCTTCAGAAGAGGAGGCTGGCAGGAAAAAGATGAAGGGTGTAGTGGAGGAGATTAAAAAAGACTACGGAGAAGATGTTGGGTATTATGTTCACCATGGCATAATATTCAAAGAGATCGCAGAGTATGCCTCCAAAGAGGAGTACAATGTAAATTTCGTGGTCATGGGTACACACGGAATGAAGGGGAGCCAGAAACTCTTTGGCAGTTGGGCCCTGAGGGTGATTGCCGGCTCAACGGTTCCCTTCATTGTGGTTCAGGACCAGCCCGCAGAAAAAGACAGGTATACCGACATTGTCTTTCCCATCGATTTCAAATCTGAAAACAAAGAGAAATTGCAGTGGGCCATCTTTCTTGGTAAATACCTGAATTCCAAAATCCACCTGTTCAAAGCTCCCATACTGGATAAAAACCTTCAGAAAAAAGTGAATATCAACCTGAATTTTGCCATTCGCTTCCTGATCCAGAACAACATTGAATACGAAATTCACACCTCGTCCCAAAAAGGATCGGGCAAATACCATAAAGAGCTTCTGGCTTTCTCAAAAAAGATGAATGCCGATTTGATTCTTATTACTACTACCAAGCACATCACCAAGCTCGATTACATCTTCGGCGCCAAGGAACAATACCTGATTTCCAATAGTGAGAAAATCCCGGTAATGTGTGTAAATCCCAAATCAAACTTTGCCAAGGTGGGGCAATTCATGTATGGCTGACATGATGAAATTGCCATTCCATTTACTCACTAACCTACTAACTCACTAACCCTTACATGTCCATACAGGTAAACGGTATTACAAAGAGTTATGGCACCCAGTTGGCAGTGAATAAGGTAAGCTTCAGTGTTCAGACCGGGGAGGTGGTAGGTTTTATCGGTCCCAACGGAGCTGGTAAATCCACCACCATGAAAATCATTACCGGTACCCTGCCTCCAGACACAGGATCGGTCACCATCCATGAACTTCCGGCGCTGGAGCATCAGAAGGAGATTCGCAGGCTCATCGGTTATCTCCCCGAGCACAATCCCCTCTATCTGGAGATGTATGTCCGTGAATACCTTCAGTATGTGGCAGGATTGTACCAGATCCGCGGGAAAATTGCCCATGGAAGAATCCTCCAGGTCATAGAAATGACAGGCCTATCCCCCGAAATGCACAAAAAAATAGGAACCCTCTCCAAGGGATACCGTCAGCGGGTCGGACTGGCCCAGGCTCTGATTCATGATCCGGAAATACTGATCCTGGATGAACCCACTTCCGGACTGGATCCAAATCAGCTGGTGGAAATCAGGAACCTGATTGCCGGCATTGGAAAAGAGAAAACAGTGCTCCTCTCCACCCACATTTTGCAGGAGGTAGAAGCCATTTGTGACAGGGTCATAATCATCAACAGGGGGGAGATTGTGGCCGATGAACTGGCCGAAACCCTTATGGAGAAGGGTGAACACCGGACCCAAACCATCCATGTGGAGCTGGAAGGCCCTATCGATCCTAAGATCTGGGGAAAACTCCTGTTTATCAATCATGTAAAACCAATAGGGGATAAGCAGTTTTTACTGGAAACCCAGGAAATGCGCGATATTCGTGCCGACATTTTCAACTTTGCTGTCAGTCAAGGACTTACCATTCTGTCCCTTTCCTTGAAGAAAAAGAGCCTCGAGGAGGTATTCCGGGAAATCACCCGTCATTAATGACCTGATTATTATTCAAATACACTGAAAACAAAATGGCATTGTATTTGTTTACATTATTTATATATTTGCTGATTCTAATTTGTTAACCAATTGAATATCTTATGAAGTTAAGGGCATTTGTAATGATCGGAGGGATGCTGTTGGCAGGTACAATAACTGCCCAGACCCTCACAGAAGTAATTAATGAATTTAATACCGGCGTTGAGAAGGTCAACAACCAGGAGTATGAAGTCTCCATTGAACATTTTAACCAGGTAATCAGCCTGGCCGCCAAGGTGGGTGCCGAAGCCAACGACATGAAGGAGAAAGCTCAACAGCAGATCCCTGCCGCCTATTACAGGCAGGCTAATGTGTTCATGAAAAGGAAGCAGTACGACAATGCTATTCCTTATCTGGAGAAGACCATTGAGTTTGCTACCCTGTACAACAACAACGAAGAGATCAATAAAAAGGCAGCAGGCTATTTGCCCCAGTTGTATGTGGCGGAAGGCATACGTGCTTCACAGAACCAATCCCTGGATGAGGCCATAGCCTATTTTGACAAGTCTCTCTTGTTAGATGAAACCAACTACAAGGCACACCAGGGAAAAGCCATGGTCTTTCTCAGCCAGGATGAAGCCGAAATGATGCTGGAATCATTTGCCAAAGCCAAAGAAGGTGCCATGGCAAAGAATGACACCAAAACCATCGATAACATCAACGAGGCTATCAATTCTTATTACAATAAGTTTATTGTGGAAGAAATGGCGAATGTGGATCCGGAAGAAAATGACTTCAGTTATGTGGTTGAGGCGTGTGAAAAAGCACTGGCCGCCAATCCCGACAATCCACGGGCACTCTACCACCTGGCCATTGTTGCCAACAAAGGGGGGGAGTATGATAAAGCCATCGAAAATGCAGAAAAAGCCCTGGCTAATGAAACCGAACCGGTTTGGATCTCTGCCATCAATTTTGAATTGGGATCTGCCTTCCAGAACTCGGATGATTATACCAGGGCATGTGAAGTTCTGAAGAAAGTAACAGAAGAACCTTTCCTCACCCGGGCCGAACAGAAAATGGGAACCGTTTGTAACTGATTCTCCCAAAAAGATATTACCCATAAAGCAGCGTTAATTACGCTGCTTTTTTTTGTCCCCTGCGTGAAAATTACTTCCTTTGTCAGGTCTATGTGGAGAGATTTGACTGATTGCAACCACGGAAAAAAAATGCTAAACCAGACTTTCCTCGAATATCAGTCTTCCTCCTCAAATACAAAGTATTACATTTAAACATTTAACAATATGGCATATTTATTTACCTCCGAGTCCGTATCCGAGGGACATCCGGATAAAGTATCCGACCAGATCTCAGATGCACTGCTTGATGAATTCCTGGCCTTTGATCCACAATCCAAAGTGGCCTGTGAGACCCTTGTTACCACCGGACAGGTGGTGTTGGCCGGTGAGGTGCATACCACCACTTACATTGATGTTCAGAAAGTGGCCAGGGAAACCATTAAAAAAATCGGGTATACCAAAAGCGATTACCAGTTCGAATATAATTCCTGTGGGGTGATGACCCTGATCCACGAACAGAGTCCGGATATCAACCGGGGAGTAGAGCGGGAAGATCCCATGGAACAGGGTGCTGGTGACCAGGGCATGATGTTCGGTTATGCTACCAACGAAACGGACGATTATATGCCTTTGCCCCTTGAGCTGAGCCACAAATTGCTCATTGAACTGGCCAAGATACGTCGTGAGGAAAAGGTGATGACCTACCTGAGGCCCGATTCAAAATCGCAGGTAACTATCGAGTATAACGACAACGATACTCCTTTAAGGGTACACACCATCGTCATCTCCACACAACATGACGAATTCGATAGCAACGATTCCAGGATGCTTGAACAGATCCGAAAGGACGTAAAAGAAATTCTTATTCCCCGGGTAGTTAGCTTGTTGCCGGAGCGCCTGCAAAATCTCTTTGATGATCAGTTTATCCTGCATGTGAATCCCACCGGTAAATTTGTCATTGGGGGTCCTCACGGAGACACCGGGCTCACCGGCCGGAAAATAATTGTGGATACTTATGGAGGGAAGGGTGCCCATGGCGGGGGTGCATTCTCAGGCAAAGATCCTTCTAAAGTAGACCGTTCAGCTGCTTATGCCGCCCGCCACATTGCAAAAAACATTGTAGCAGCCGGCATCTCTGATGAGGTTCTTGTGCAGCTTTCTTATGCCATTGGAGTGGTAAAGCCCATCGGGGTATTTGTCAACACCTATGGAAAATCGAAGGTGAACCTGAACGATGGAGAAATAGCCAGGAAAATTGAGGAGGTATACGACCTGAGGCCGGCAGCCATTGAAAGGCAATTGAAACTCAGGAATCCTATTTATCTGGAGACTGCTTCCTACGGGCACATGGGCCGCACTCCTCAAACCATCACCAAGACTTTTGAATCGCAGTACTGGGATACCCTAAACATTGAGGTGGAATTGTTTACCTGGGAAAAGCTGGACTTTGTGGATACATTCAAGGAGGCCTTCAACATTTCTTAAACATATCATAAGTCAGGATCCGGAAGTCAGAAAGTCAAAAGACTTTCCTACTTTTAGCCTTACAGATTTTATTGACTTTATAGACTTTCTACTATTATGTTTTCGGGTATTGTCGAAGAAGCTGCCACGGTGGTCAGGCTGGAGCGGGATCAGGAAAACCTGCACATCACCATGCAATGCTCATTCACCGGTGAGTTGAAGATTGACCAGAGCGTCTCCCACAATGGAGTATGTCTTACCGTTGTGCAAATTGCAGATGACACTTATACTGTTACAGCCATTAAGGAAACCCTTCAAAAATCGAACCTGGGATTGCTGCAGGTGGGTGATAAGGTAAACCTGGAGCGCAGCACACGTCTCGATTCCCGCCTGGACGGACATATGGTGCAGGGACATGTGGACCTCACGGCCACCTGCACAGAGGTGACTGAAGCGGACGGAAGCTGGTACTACACCTTTGCCTATGAACCAAAGGGAGAAGAGCACATTACCGTGGAGAAGGGTTCAGTTTCGGTAAATGGGGTAAGCCTTACCGTGGTAAACTCAAAGGAGCTTTCATTCCAGGTGGCCATCATTCCCTTCACCTATGATATAACCAATTTCCACCAGTTCAAGGTAGGTACAGTAGTCAATATCGAATTTGATATTATCGGGAAGTACATC
>SPBY01000120.1 GCA_004525825.1 Bacteroidia bacterium | reverse complement strand
CCTTTCTGCATTGAATCTGCCCTTTCGGGAGTGGGTAAATCCATGAAGCCGGATGACAGATTGTGGTATTCCAGGGAGTTTGAAATTCCTTCTTCCTGGCAGGGGAAACAGGTGCTCCTGCATTTTGAGGCAGTCGACTGGTCAGCTACCGTCTGGGTAAACGATGCTCCCGTGGGCTCCCACGAGGGTGCATATGACAGGTTTACTTTCGATATCACTCCCTACCTGAAGTCAAAAGGCAGGCAGAAACTTGTTGTCTGTGTGGATGATCCATCCAGCTCCGGCACCCAGGCCCGGGGAAAACAGCAGATGCCCCAGCAGGGTATCTGGTATACACCGGTAAGCGGCATCTGGCAGACCGTATGGCTGGAGCCGGTCACAACCGAAGCTTCACTGGAGGAGGTTTTTATTACTCCCGATATCGACAGGAATCTGGTGTCGGTTATACCGATGCTGCGCGAACCAAAGAAAAGCCTCTACAGCGTGGAGGTCAGAGTACTTGACGGGGAAAAAGTACTGTCCACCAACAGGGTCGATGCCGACAAAACCCTGGAGATACCTTTGGAAAACCCCAGATACTGGTCGCCCGAAGACCCTCACCTCTATAACCTGGAACTGATACTTAGCAATGATAAGGGCCAGGTACTTGACAGGGTCAGCAGCTATTTTGGAATGCGAAAAATCAGCCTGGGGGATAAAGACGGTAACAAGGTGCTGTACCTCAACAATGAATTCCTGTTTCATAACGGAACCCTTGATCAGGGCTGGTGGCCCGACGGGCTTCATACACCACCCTCGGACGAAGCCATGCGTTACGACCTTGAGGTGACCAAACAGATGGGATTCAACATGATCAGGAAGCACATCAAGGTGGAACCCGCACGCTGGTACTACTGGTGTGATAAACTGGGCATCATGGTATGGCAGGACATGCCATCGGGCATGGTGGTGATTCCGGAAGAAGGACAGGAGCGCCCGGCACATGTTCAGCATGTCCCCAGGTACGGAGAGGACCTTAATAAAAGATCACTGGAATCGGCACAGTTCGAATGGGAACTGAACCGCATGATCAAACAGCATTACAACCATCCCGGAGTGGTGATGTGGGTGGTCTTCAATGAAGGATGGGGCCAGTACCAGACCTGCCGTATGGCTGACCTGGCAAAGGGCCTTGATCCCTCACGACTCATTAATGCCGTCAGCGGATGGGCCCTGCGCCCCTGCGGAGATCTTTATGATATACATACTTACCAGGTTGAGGTGCAGACTCCTCCGGTCAGCATCGATATGGCCTCGGTGATAGGCGAATACGGAGGCATTGGCTACCCGGTGGAAGGCCACCTCTGGGACCCGGCCATGCGGAACTGGGGATACCAGACCTACACTACAGCCGGGGAACTGCTGGTAAGGTATAAGGAGAAGTTTGACCAGGTACTGGAAATGAAACGTAGCAAAGGTCTTTCTGCTGCCGTCTATACACAGACCACCGATGTAGAAGGAGAAGTCAACGGGCTGATTACCTATGACAGAAAGGTGATTAAGATTCCGGTTGGTACCCTTAGTGATATGCATGGCCTGTTGTATGAAAAATGAAACGGATGATCAGAGCAGGGATTTGTTATTTGAACTATTTATGAATATCTGAAATAGAATGAGAAGCTATTATGCATATCCAGTCCTTGCAGCCCTGGGTCTGGCAACAGGATGCAACAGGGCACCTGAGGCTGAAGCCGGCCGTCCCAACATCATTCTCATCATGTCAGACGATATGGGTTATTCGGACCTGGGATGCTTTGGTGGTGAAATTCTGACGCCAAACCTTGACAGACTTGCAGCAAACGGGATACGCTTTACACAGTTCTATAACAACGCTCGCAGCTGCCCTTCAAGGGCATCGCTTCTTACCGGGTGCTACCCGCACCAGACAGGTATAGGTCACATGACAAGTACCCCGGAAAACAATTCTCAGCACGACCTTGGCGTACCGGGGTACCGCGGAGCACTCAACCGAAGCTGTGTCACAATTGCTGAGGTACTAAAAGAAGCAGGGTACTCAACCCTTATGACTGGCAAATGGCACCTGGGAATTGCAGACAGCACTGAATGGCCACTGAACAGAGGATTTGAAAAGTTCTACGGACTGATACCGGGAGCATCCAATTTTTTTAAACCCGAATCTCCCAGGGGGATCACATTCATGAATGATCCGGTAATCATTAAGGATGATAATTATTATACAACCGATGCATTTACAGATTATGCCATTCAGTTAATAGGAGAATCCAAAGAAAAGTCACCCGAAAATCCCTTCTTTCTTTACCTGGCTTATACAGCACCGCACTGGCCTCTTCACGCTCCTCCTGAAGTAGTGAAAAAATACAGGGGTAAATACATGGATGGCTGGACAGTACTAAGAGAAAACCGTTTTGCAAGGATGAAGCAAATGGGATTGATAGATCCTGAATGGGAACTCAGTCCGCAGTATTCAATGGACTGGGATTCGCTTTCCAAGGAGAAAAAAGAGGAAATGGATCTTCGAATGGCCATCTATGCTGCTATGATAGACCGGATGGACTGGAATATCGGGCGACTGACAGGCTACCTGGAGGAGAACGGCATGATGGAGAATACAGTCATTTTTTTCCTCAATGACAACGGGGCCTGCGCTGAGTTTGCCGAACTGGGAAGCGGACCCGCTGAACAGCTTGGAACGGAAGAAGGATATGTACTTTCCTATGGCCAGGCCTGGGCAAACGCCTCCAATACTCCATTTCGTGAATATAAACACTGGATTCATGAGGGCGGAATCAGCACACCCTTGATTGTACACTGGCCAAAGGGTATCCCCGCGAACCGGCGTGGTAAAATGTTAAATGAGCACGGAATACTTCCGGACATCATGGCAAGTTGCATCGAACTGGCCGGCACTGAGTATCCCTCAGAATATGCTGGCAATAAAGTTACTGCCTTATCAGGCAAAAGCCTGGTGCCACTTTTGAAAGGAGAGGACAAAGTTCTCCATCCGGAACCGGTCTTCTGGGAACATGAAGGCAACAGGGGAGTCCGTCTTGGGAAATTCAAGCTTGTTCAGAAGTGGGATAAAGATGTCCCCGTTCGCTGGGAATTGTACGATATGGAAACCGACAGAACGGAAATCAGGGACCTTTCTGCTGAAATGCCCGGTAAGGTAAATGAGATGGATCGCATGTACGATGAATGGGCTTCCACCCACCTGGTGCTGCCGTGGGATTCCGTGCAGGTACTTTACCAGAGAAAAAGAGAATCGGAACAGAATACAAACAGATAAATCATGAAATATCTTCATGCACTGCCTGCACTGGCACTTGCCGAAGTGATGGGAGGTTGTTCGGGAACAGAAGCCCCGGACTCTCCAAGACCAAACATCATTGTAATAATGACCGACGATATGGGGTATTCCGATCCGGGATGCTACGGAGGAGAAATTAAGACACCAAATATCGACCTCCTGGCCGAAAACGGAATACGGTTCACACAGATGTACAACTGCGCCCGCAGCTGTCCCTCCAGGGCTTCCCTGCTAACCGGGAAATATCCTCACCAGGTGGGACTGGCAAGGAACGGGCAGAACCTTACCATGGATGCACCTACAATTGCAGAAGTGCTCCGGGAAGCGGGGTACCGCACAGGAATGGCCGGGAAATGGCACCTTTCCCGTACAAAAGCCCTTCCCGTCAAAGAGGATCAACTCAAATGGCTGGCACACCAGACCGACTCCGGGGTGTTCGCTCCCCTGGAATCATATCCCAGCAACCGGGGATTTGAAGAGCACTGGGGAGTCATCTGGGGGGTGGTCGATTATTATGATCCTTTCAGCCTGGTTCACAATGAAACAGCCATTAAAGAAGTGCCTGAAGATTTTTACATGACAGATTTTATTACAGAAAAATCTGTTGAAATGATAGAAACCTTTAGCCGGGAAGACGATCCATTCTTCCTGTATGTGGCCCATACTGCTCCACACTGGCCTCTCCATGCCCTGCCGGAGGATATTGAAAAGTACAGAGATACCTATAAAGATGGGTGGGATAAACTCAGGAGCGACAGGTACCGGAGAATGGTGGAGATGGGATTGATTGACAGCCTCCTCTATCCCCTTCCGCCAAATTCTTCAGGTAAAAGCTGGGATGAATGCCCAGACAAGGAAAAGGAAGCCAACCATATGGCTGCACATGCTGCCATGGTGGACCGTGTGGACCAGGGTATAGGCAAAATCCTGGAGAAGCTAAGGGAAAAAGGCATGTACGACAATACCCTTATATTTTTTCTTTCAGACAATGGGGCCAGTTATGAACGGGGTTATCTCCCTGGCTTCGACCGGCCTGGAGAAACCAGGGATGGAGAAACAATTGGTTACGATCCATTTGTACCCGGACCGGAGACCACCTGGGGTTACATCGGGAATGCATGGGCCAGTGCCATCAATACCCCCTTCAGGTTCTGGAAAAAGGAATCGTATGAGGGCGGAGCCTGTACCCCCTTTATTGTACATTGGCCGGCCGGGCTGAAAGGAATGGAAAACTCTGTCAACAGGGGAGTGGCACATGTGATGGACATTTTACCCACCTGCATTGAACTGGCCGGGGCTGAGTATCCTGTGAGCATTCACGGCCAGCAAACTTCTCCGGTGGAAGGGACGAACCTGATGCCCTTGTTGAACAAAGAAATATCTACAACCCATGATACCCTTTACTGGGAACATGAAGGCGGAAAGGCTATCCGTATTGGCGACTGGAAGATGGCCGCATTGAAAAGCCAGCCATGGGAACTGTTCAACCTGGAGAAAAACAGGACTGAAACGGCCGATCTTTCGGCACTTTATCCGGAAAAGATTAAAGAAATGAATAAACTATGGGAAACCTGGGCAGACAGAGTGGGTGTGCCGGAATGAAAATTCATTGCCGGATGAAAACGATAAAAAATCCTCTGTCCGGGGGTGGCCATTACCTGTTTTGCCTGGGAATCCTGACCGGACAAGCTGCCTGCGCCCAAAAAGGACAGGACGCGGTGCGACCAAATATTGCCATCATTTACATTGATGACATGGGCTATGGCGATCCCGGCTGCTATGGGAATCCCCTTATCAAAACCCCAAACATTGACAGGCTGGCAGAACAGGGAATCCGGTTTACTCAGTTCTATGTCAATTCTCCGGTATCCTCTCCATCACGGGTGGCACTGATTACCGGCCAGTATCCCATGAAGTTCGGAATTCATAATTTTATTGCCGGGACTGAGCAGAACCGAGATAGGAATATGAATGATTTTCTTGATCCGGAAGTGCCGACAATGGCTGAAGCGTTTCAAGCAGCCGATTATGCCACAGGTCAATTCGGCAAATGGCATATGGGAGGAGGACGCGATATAGGAGATGTTCCCCATCCTTCTGAGTACGGGTTTGAAAAGTCACTGGTGAGTTTCGAGGGGATAGGCGACAGAGTACTGTTCAGGAACCACAACCTGTCTGAACAGAGTAGTCGTCTTGGCAGGGGTAAGATTATCTGGGCGGAAAAACACATGTCCACTTCAATATATGTTGACAGTGCCCTTGCCTTTATAGGTAGAAATCCTGACAGACCCTTTTATGTGCATCTCTTTCCCAACGATGTGCACGACCCGCACCAGCCTGACAGTGCTAATTTGGACAATTGCGAATACCTGTCAGAAAATCCTTATGAACAGAAATTCCTGGCCGTGCTTGATGAAATGGACCGCCAGATAGGACGTTTCCTGTCCGGTCTCTCTGAGCTTGGGGTGAGGGAGAACACGATTATCATTCTGGCCAGCGACAATGGCCCTACGGACTGGTCCTACTATTATACAACCGACAGATACCCGGAGGGATACACCGGAGAACTATACCCACCGGGTTTTACCGGAGGATTCTTCGGAAGAAAATGGAGTTTATACGAAGGAGGAATAAGGGTTCCATTTATTGCCAGCTGGCCGGGACATATACCGGAAGATAAAACCGACAGCCTGACTCTCCTTGCAGGAATCGACCTGTTCCCCACCATATGTGCAATGGCCGGACTGCCTGTACCGCAAGGAGTTGACGGAACCGATAAAAGCAAAGCCCTGCTTGGGAATCCTGTCTCCGATGTCCCGGTCATGATGTGGGAATATGCCAGCAATGCAGGAGGTACTCTCCTGCCCGGCAATAAGGATTTTATCTCCCCAAACCTTGCAATACGCGATGGAAAGTGGAAGCTTCTGATAAATGCAGATTCAACCAACACCCTCCTGTTCGATATCAATGCCGATCCACAGGAAAAACACAACCTGGTGGAAGAAAACCCTGAACTGGCAGAAAACCTGGCACGTAAGGTCCTTGCCTGGCGAAGAAAAATGCCCGTCCCAATGAAATTGTAGTTTAGAGTCAATCATATGCATCAAACCAAATAATAATGAACAAGCTTTTTCTTTCCTCCCTTTGCCTGACTGCCCTCGCTTCCTGCAAACCCGGCGGAACCGGTCAGCAGGACCAAAAACCCAATATCCTGTTGTTATATGTCGATGACCTGGGATATGGTGATATCGGGATAAACGGGGCAAGCGGGGTACAAACACCCAACATCGACAGGTTGGCAGAAAAAGGTCTGCTGCTGACCGATGCACACTGTTCAGCTGCCACTTCTACCCCTTCGCGATATTCCCTGCTTACCGGGAGCTATGCCTTCAGGAACAATGCGGCAATCCTTCCGGGCGATGCACCACTGATAATTGATACCGCTATGACCACCCTGCCCGACGTTCTCCGGACATCCGGCTATAAAACAGGTGTGGTAGGGAAATGGCACCTCGGTTTGGGATCTGGTGAGATGGACTGGAACGGTGAGATACGCCCCGGACCTAAGGACATAGGATTTGACTATAGCTTTCTTCTGCCCGCCACAGGCGACAGGGTCCCCTGTGTGTTTGTCGAAAACCAAAGGGTGGTGGGACTGGATCCTTCCGACCCTATTCGTGTGAGCTATTCAGACAAACTGGATGGTTTTCCAACCGGAACCGAAAATCCTGAACTCCTGAAAATGAAGGCAGATCTCCAGCACAGCAATACAATTGTGAACGGGGTAAGCCGGATAGGCTATATGAGCGGAGGCAGAAATGCACTCTGGACCGATGAGGATTTCCCTATTGTATTTAACAAAAAAGCCATTGATTTCATAAAGGGCTGTGAGGGACAACCATTCTTTCTTTATTATGCTTTTCATGATATCCATGTTCCTCACCTGCCAAACCCTGCTTTCGTGGGTAAAAGCAGCATGGGCCCCCGCGGAGATGCCATTGCACAGATGGACTGGTGCGTGGGACAACTGGTCAGCCTGCTGGAAGAATTGGGTCTTTCCGAAAACACCCTGGTGATATTGACCAGTGACAATGGCCCTGTTCTGGACGATGGGTATGAGGATATGGCCGTTGAAATGCTGGGCGATCACAATCCCTCAGGCCCTTTCCGGGGCGGAAAATACAGCGCCTATGAAGCCGGTACCCGCATGCCAACGGTAGTTTACTGGCCCGGTGTTGTGGAACCCGGTGTGAGTGATGCCCTGCTCAGCCAGGTGGATCTTCTGGCCTCATTAGCTGGCTTGGTTGGACAAAATCTGAAACCCGGTGTTGGACCAGACAGCTTTGACTATCTGGATGCATGGCTGGGGAAATCCAACAAAGGAAGAGATATACTGTTGGAAGAAGCTTTTACTATGTCACTAAGAGGTGGCGAATGGAAATATATACATCCTTTCGAAGGGCTCACTCCCGGATGGCTGGCAAACAAAGATATTGAGACAGGTTTGTCTGGAGAAGACCAATTATACAATCTG
>SPBY01000125.1 GCA_004525825.1 Bacteroidia bacterium | reverse complement strand
GCACTGAAAAGGGGTCTGACCCACACAATCGCCGGCGCTGCTTATCTTAAGTTCCGACAACTCGGGAAGCGTTACATGCACCTTCTTGGATTTGGCACTGCGGATATTCACATGGTCTGTCCGCACCACCAGCCTGTCTCCCTTTAGTTCCGTTAGAATTACATCCTGAAGATTTTCATCTGCTTCCACCATCACCTCAAATCCGTCTCCCTGAGTCAAATAGACATCAATACCTGTGCTGACTTCCACACCGGTAAATCCAGAAATATCCCGGGTTTCTTCAACCACGTCTCCGTTGCCGGAGATTCCCGTCCCCCAGCCATCAAAGTAGCAGGAACTGAGCGATAAAACCAGGACAATCGATAAAAAAACTGCTTTTTTCATTTTGAGTATGTTTTGTTGTTAAAGGAGTTGAGTGTTCATACACATAGGACGCATGGAATTAAGAAATGTTACTCCACTTCCAACACCAGGCCTTTCAAATACTCACCTTCGAGATGATAAATGCTCACCGGGTGATCTGGCGGCTGACTTAGCTGGTGGAGAATACGTACTTTTCGCTTTGCATTGGCAGCTGCCACAAACACTGATTTGCGGAAATTCTCCCGGCTCACCGCCTGTGAACAGCTGAAAGTGAAGAGGATTCCCCCCGGAGCAATATGCTCAAGAGCTCTTTGGTTCAACCTTTTATACCCCTGCAGGGCATTATTCAACACGTTCTGATGTTTGGCGAAGGCAGGCGGATCGAGAATCATCAGGTCGTAGGCCTCTACCATCTGATCGAAAAAGCCAAAAGCATCTACCGCAAACGCATTGTGGCGAGTGTCGCCCGGAAAATTCAATTCGGCATTTTCCCTGCACAGATCGATGGCTTTCCCACTGCTGTCCACAGTGTGCACCAGAGTGGCACCTCCCCCCATTCCATAAATGCTGAATCCCCCTGTGTACCCAAACATATTCAACACCTTGCGTCCCCTGGAATACTCTCCGACGAGTTTTCTGTTTTCCCTCTGATCAATGAAAAATCCAGTCTTCTGCCCGGCCATCCAGTTTACCTTGAAGCGGTACCTGTGTTCCAGGACTTCACCGTGTTCCTGGCTCCCCATCAGGAATCCGGACTTCTCCGTGATCCCGGGTTTATCAGGCAGTGTAGATTCGCTCTTATTATATATGGCATGAATCCGATCGCCAGCACTCTTTTTCAAAGCGCTTACTATGGCCTCCAGGTTATGGTGCATTCCAATGGAGTGCATCTGCATCACCACGCTTCCCTCGTAATAATCCACAATCAGTCCGGGCAATCCGTCACCCTCTGCGTTAACCCAGCGAAATACATTGGTATCCGGGTTCCCCACCAGTCCAAGCTTCTCCCTTAATTTCCAGGCATTCTCCATTTTCTGGTCCCAGAAGGACTGGTCCAGTTCCACCTTATCAAAGCTAATCACGCGTACAGCAATGGAACCTTTCTGGTAATGGCCCGAAGCAAGGAACTCCTCCTTATTGTCATAGACGTCCACCACATCTCCTTCACGTTCGGGACCATGAATTTTTTTGATGGCTCCCGAAAACACCCATGGGTGATACCTCCTTAGACTCTGGTCTTTCCCGGACTTAAGCACTATCCTTGTTCGTTCTGCCATCTTTATCGTATTGATTCTCTTAATTTATAGTAAATCTTCAGACAGATCCAGGCATCGGTGGCTGCATACCTTAATTGCGCCTCGGTAAGAAGATCAGCATCCCAGTTGGATACCTGTTGTGATTTGGAGATGCGCCGGCCCAGTACAATGGCGCTAAGTTTTTTCAATCCTTTCTCCTCGATCCGAAAGGCCTCTACATATTGCTGAAGGTCCAGAAAGCCCTGGGGCTCGAACTGGAAATCTGAGCGAAGCCTTCTCAGATCATCGTGCAGACTGACTCCCACTTTTAATGGATTCTCCCTGGAAAGCAATTCCAGCATCTCCCTGGGGTAGCCTATCCTGTTTACCCTAAGAATCCAGGCCTGCTCAAGGGTGGAGAGCTGGATCAGGGAGGTGGGATACAAGGTTCCCTTCTTAAAGGATGGTCTGGTTTCCGTATCGATTCCCAGAATCGGCTCCCGGGCCATGTTCCTGATCTCTTGTTGAAACGATTCCATGGAATCAATCACATGTATGGGTCCCTCAAACTGAATCAGGTCCAGTTCGGCCATCTGTTCCTTGCTTATTTCACTTTGAAACATCACTCCTCCTGACTTGGATCAACTTCGGCCACAAAGTGCATATGAAGGGCCGACATAGCACGCAGGAGTTTCATCCCCCAGTGCTCTGCAAACCTCACCTTCAGCTCCCATGCGGCATCGTTCATTAATTCTTCCAGGCCCCTGCTGTAAATGACCGTAAAATCTCTCAGCTCCTGGTAAACATCGGCCATATCTTCAGAAATGGTGTGGGTTACCACTTCCGAGCGGTCAAATTCATCTTCTGCAGCTATACGCAGGATATCGTTTAAGGGACCCAGGATTCCGGCAATCTTGTTGAAAACAGCCGACCACTCCTGTTCTGTTACAGTGGGTTCCGGGGGAGAATCAAACACCGGTTCGGACTCGCCCGTAAGCAGAAACAGCGCATAGAGTTGTGCAAAATGCTTTAGCGATTCCGCAATAAATGCCTTTCCCTCCGTTCCTTTCAGTTGTTCGAGGAAATGGCAGCACTCATTGGCAGCCTTCACGAATTCCACCATTTCGCTGGAATACACATAATTATGAACAGGCGTGCCTTCTTCTTGCATGAGGCAAAGATAGTAAAAGGAGATCAATTGACAGGGATTATCCCTTCCATCTGAGTGTCAGATCCTTCTCCCTGATGACCCTGCCCTGTTCCACCAGCCACTCAATTACCCTGAGTGCTTTCCTGGCTTCGATCCCGGTGCTTTCAAGCAGTTCATCCAGCACCATGGGACCCTCGCCCAGGCGGGCCGCCAGGGTTTCAAGCAGGGCCTTGAATTCATCACTGCCCGGCTGAAGCGTTTCGCCTTTCCTGCAGACATCGCACCGGCCACAACGGGGGGTATCGAGCTGACCAAAATAGCTGAGCAGGAACTGGTTTCTGCAGATGGTTTCCGAGGAGGCATAGCGAAGTATCTCCCCGATTCGTTTCTCATAGCGCTCCTTTCTGAAATTGTAGCGCTCCGGGGAGATCATCAGGTTCTTGTCGTCGAGGCGTTCCTCCAGGAAGGTAAGTACAGGAATCTCTTTGCGGGGGATGTAATGAATGATGTGACGGGTGGAAAGTGCTTTCAAGTAAGAGTAAACCTTTGGGAGAGGCAGTCCCGACCGCCTGGCCAGAAGCGATTCATCAATCCTGACAAACTGGGAGAACAGTCCGCTGTACGACCTGAGCAAGAGCTTGATAAATCCGTCAAAGTCCCCATGCTTCACCTGGAAGCTGTAAAGTCCGTCGCGCTCCACCCGAAACTTGATCCGGGATGGATTGTGAAATGCCTCGGTGAGCACCAGGTAGCCCTCCCTGGCAAGAATCTGCAGGGAAGAGTGTGCCACCATGGCACTGAACCTGTAGCGGTGAAGGAATTCACCAAACTCAAAATCGTACTGCTGTCCACGTCCGCTTCCATGGGGAATCTGGAGGTAGTTACAGAGGGCTTTGTAAACTTCACGGACGATGGGGATTCCAGGAAAATTTGTGGCAATCCGTTGTTCCGCCCGGGGTTTATCAGCCGGTCCGTACAAGAGGATGGCCCTGGAGTGTTCTTCATCCCTGCCGGCTCTCCCCGCCTCCTGGAAATAGGCCTCCGGTCCATCGGGAAGGTCCATGTGGATCACAAAGCGGACATCCGGTTTATCAATGCCCATGCCAAAGGCATTGGTGGCCACCATGACCCTGAACTGGTTCCCCGACCATTGCTGCTGTCTTTCATTTCTGAGGCCCTGTTTCAGACCCGCATGGTAGTAGTTGGCCGATATCTTATTTTCCATCAGCAGCTTGGCCAGCTCCTGGCACTTTTTCCGGCTCCTCACATAGACAATCCCGCAGCCCTTCAGTTCGTGGGCAAGTCTGATCAATTCCCGCATCTTATCCTCGGTATGCACCACCAGGTAATCCAGGTTTTCCCGGTTAAAACTCTTCTGCATCAGGTTCTTCTGAGAAAAAGAAAGGCGCTCCTGGATATCCTCACAAACCTCGGGCGTGGCTGTGGCTGTCAGCCCCAGTACCGGCACATCCTCCAGGATCTCCCGGAGGGCACCGATCTCAAGATAAGACGGTCTGAAATCATAACCCCATTGGGAGATGCAGTGTGCCTCGTCCACGGCCAGCAGGTTCACATTCATGTCCCTCACCCGGGTGCTGAATAACTGGGTGGCGATCCTTTCAGGCGACATGTAGAGAAACTTAAAATCCCCATATACGCAATTGTTCAGGGCCACGTCAATTTCGTATCCGGTCATTCCGGAATGGATGGCAATGGCCTTGATTTTCCTTTGATGCAACTTATCCACCTGGTCCTTCATCAGGGCGATCAGGGGGGTAATAACAATGCAGATCCCCTCCATGGCCATGGCACTTACCTGGAAGGTTATGGACTTGCCTCCGCCCGTGGGCATCAGTGCCAGGGTGTCCTTTCCGGAGAGTACTGAAAGGATGATTTCTTCCTGCAACGGACGGAATTCTTTATGGCCCCAGAAGCGGGATAAAATCTGGTGAATTTCCTCGCGATCTGCTAAGCTTTTTTTTTGTAATTTTGCCACATTTAAATTTAACCAAATAATCATACAATGTCGTTCGCCCAGGATAAAATCGCCTCTGAAGGACTTACCTTTGATGACGTGCTCTTGCAACCTGCCTTTTCGGATGTTCTTCCCAGAGAGGTGAGTATCAAATCCATGTTCTCCAGAAACATTCAGTTGAATACCCCCATTGTGTCAGCAGCCATGGATACGGTCACCGAAGAGAAACTGGCCATCGCCATTGCGCGTGAAGGAGGGATCGGGGTGATTCACAAGAACATGCCACTTAAGGAACAGGTCAGGCAGGTGAAAAGGGTAAAGCGGGCCGAAAGTGTCATGATCCATGAACCCATCACCATCCGGAAAGAAGGTACCGTCAGTGATGCACTGGGCCTGATGAAGGAGTATAAGATCGGAGGGATTCCCGTGGTGGACGAGCACGACACCCTGATCGGCATTGTGACCAACCGTGACCTCCGGTTCCAGGAGACCATGGAAAGGAAGATTGAAGAGGTAATGACAAAAGACAACATCATCACCACCACCAAGAATACCGACCTGGCCGAGGCAGCCCAGATCCTTCAGGCCTATAAAATCGAGAAACTCCCGGTGGTGGACGATAACCATAAGCTGATCGGTTTGATCACTTACAGTGACATCACCAAATCTAAGGACCGTCCCAATGCCTGTAAGGATGACAAAGGCAGGTTGCGGGTAGCAGCAGCAGTGGGAGTGTCGGCAGATATCATTGAGCGGGTGACAGCCCTGGAAGGAGCAGGAGTCGATGCAGTGGTCATTGACACAGCCCACGGTCATCACATCGGGGTGCTTGAATGTCTGAAGAAAGTAAAAGCCAAATTCCCGAATCTGGAAGTGGTGGTGGGGAACATTGCCACTGCAGCTGCGGCCAGAGCACTGGTGGAGGCTGGTGCCGATGCCATCAAGGTGGGCATTGGTCCGGGATCGATCTGCACCACCCGGGTGATTGCCGGGGTGGGCGTGCCCCAGTTGACAGCCATCTACGATGTAGCCAATGCCATCAAAGGGACGGGTATCCCTGTGATTGCAGACGGGGGCATCAGGTATTCAGGCGACATTGTAAAGGCCCTGGCTGCCGGAGCCAGTTCCATCATGGCCGGATCGCTTTTCGCAGGGGTGGAGGAATCGCCGGGCGAGACCATCATCTACAACGGAAGAAAATACAAATCTTACCGGGGCATGGGTTCTCTGGAAGCCATGCAGCACGGATCCAAGGACCGCTATTTCCAGGACACGGAAGATGACATCAGAAAGCTTGTTCCCGAAGGAATTGCGGCGCGAGTCCCTTTTAAAGGCGGACTCAACGAAGTGATCTACCAGATGATTGGCGGATTGCGTGCAGGCATGGGTTATTGCGGTGCAGCAGATATCCCTGCTCTTCAGAAAGCACATTTTGTCAGAGTAACCAATGCAGGTGTCCAGGAGAGCCATCCGCACGACGTTACCATCACCCGGGAGGCTCCAAACTACAGCAGATAATATTAAGGACTAACAGTCGTTTTACATAAAACATATCCAATGATGAAGAAGGGAATGCTCTTATTGCTCCTGGCCGCTATGATGTTCGGTGGACTTTTGGGCCAGGATTCACCTGTGTTGATGACTATTGGAGATGAAAAAGTCTCGTTGGAAGAGTTTGAAAGAATCTATCGGAAAAACAACAACCCTACCTCGCTGAACCGGCAGTCGGCCGAAGAGTATCTCGAACTTTTTATCAATTTCAAGCTCAAGGTGAAAGAAGCAGAAAGCCTGGGAATGGATACGACCGCCAGGTTTTTGAATGAACTGGAAGGGTACCGGAGACAATTGGCCAAGCCTTACCTGGTCGATGAAGAGGACAAGGAGGCGATGATGAAAGAAGCCTATGAATGGTCGAAGTACGATATCAAAGCCAGCCATATTCTGATCAGGCTCCCAGATAGTCCGGTTCCTGAAGATACAATGGCAGCCTATGAGAAGATGATGGTGATCAGGGACCGCATCCTGGGCGGAGAAGCTTTTGAAACTGTGGCAAGGGCCACTTCTGAAGATGAATCTGTACGCCAGAACGGTGGCAATCTCAATTATTTCACCGTTTTGTCCATGGTCTATCCTTTCGAACATGTGGCTTTTACTACCCCGGTGGGAAAATTGAGCATGCCATTCAGGACCGACTATGGATATCACATTATGATGGTGTACGATAAAAGACCTGCACGCGGACAAGTGAAGGTGGCACATATCTTTATCAGGACCCCCAGGGGGATGGATGAGGAAGGGAAGCTTATGGCTTACCAGAAAGTACAGATGGTGTACGACAGCTTGAAGATGGGTGTAGATTTCGGGGAATTGGCCATGCATCACTCCGAGGACCCCGCGTCGGCGCGCGAGGGAGGAAATATACCCTGGTTTGGGACCGGCCGCATGATCTCAGAATTTGAAGATGCCTGTTTTGCCATCGAAAACAAGGGTGATTATTCCATGCCTTTCAAAACTTTCTACGGCTGGCATATTGTCAAATTGATCGACAAGCAGGGGATTGGTACCTTTGAGGAGATGAAACCCGAACTGCAGCAAAAGATCAACGGTGGAGGACGGATGAACATACGCTCTGAAAGGTTTGTGCAGAAACTACAAAAGGAGTATGGTTTCACCGCTTACCCGGAAGCACTTGTCCCCTTATACCAGGCTGTTGATTCCACCCTGTTGGTGGGACAGTGGAAAAGCGGTCCTCTGAAAGAACTGGATTCTGAATTGATGAAGATCGGGGACCGTAAGTTAGAGACCGGCGAATTTGTAAGCTATGTCGAAACCAGACAAAACACCGGGAAATCGAGAAATCCCCTGGCCTATGTGGACATGCTCTACAAAGAGTTCACCTTTGAAACAGTGATAGCGTACGAAGAATCCCGGCTGTCTG
>SPBY01000233.1 GCA_004525825.1 Bacteroidia bacterium | reverse complement strand
TTGCTGAAAAAGCTCGTCAAATTTCTGAAGACCTACGTTCCTGTCTGCAATGGCCTGCTCCTTGAATTCATCAATTTCATCCGGGTCCGACATGCCAGCCAGCTCAGGATAGACCAGGGTCCAGTCCAGTTCTTCATGCAGAGGTTCAAATGCAGAGAAGAAGAAGATGACCGCTTCTATCAGAAGTCCTGAAGTCAATGCAGCACCAGCTCCTGGCCAGTGCTGAATTTTGAAGAGGGCGCCAATAATAACAATGGAGGCTCCGAAGCCATAGAGTTTGGCCGTGAAGCTCTTCCAGCCCGAACTTTGGACAATTTCTGTAATTCCCATTATATAAAGTATTTAATTATTGATCACCTAAATATGAACGAACGCACCTGAAAACGATGAAGGATTTGGTAGAATCCTGATACTCATAGGCCCGGGAACTTACCTGGAGATAATAAGCAATATCTTTCCAGGAACCACCCCTGATCACCTTCCGCTTCATCACAGCAGGATCATCAGGACTGGCATTGTAATTGTAATAAGGATTCATATCGTGCGAAAACACATATGCTGAAGGATCAAAGGCAGTAATGGTCCATTCGGCCACATTTCCTGCCATATCGTAAAGTCCATATTCATTGGGTACTCCGTAGAAGCCTACCCTGGCAGGGTACATGGAACCGTCATCGGTATAGTTGCCTCGTAAAGGCTTGAAATTCGCAATGAAACAGCCCAGTTTGTTCCTCAGGTATACTCCACCCCAGGGATACATGCTGTGATCCAGTCCGCCGCGAGCTGCAAACTCCCATTCAGCTTCGATGGGGAGCCTGTAGTCCTGGACGATGGGTTGTCCGCTTTGGACAAGGGCCTGATTCAGGTAGTTGGTCCTCCAGATACAAAAGGCATTGGCCTGCTTCCAGCTTACTCCCACTACGGGATAATTATCATAGGAAGGGGAGGAGAAATACATGTTGGTCATGGGTTCATTGAAGGAAAAAGTAAAGTCCCTTACCCAAACCAGCGTGTCGGGATAAACAAGTACCCAGTCTTTATTCACAAACGAGGAGCGGCCAACGATCTCTTCCTGGTCTCCATTGGGCCTGGTCACGGTCCCGTTATAACTTACCACCGGATCGGCATTACCCCCTGTATAATCAAGACGGAATCCATTGTTTGGATTGGCTGCCTGCACCAGGTCTACCCAGTAGTAGTTATAAATAAGTTTGGTGGGATTGATCTCCTTGAAATAGAGTGAAAGACGTTCATCGCCAGAGTAGTAAATCCCAAGGTCTTCAATGGTCTGGGCAATGTTGCCCTCCTTGTCCCTGGATATATCCAATGGCACTTCCCAGTCGATGATGGGATCTCCGTTCACGTCCTCATAGGGCTGGTCATCACGATCTTTCAGGATGAAATCATCCACGCCTGTCATGGCAAGTTCTTTTCTGATAATGGAGTCACGCACCCAGAATACATATTGTCTGTATTCATTGTTTGTAATCTCTGTTTCGTCCATCCAGAAGGCATCCACGGCCACTGTTCTTGACAAGCTGTTTTGTGCCCAGGTAACATCCTGGTCACTGGGGCCCATTAAAAAAGAGCCATTGGGGACAGCAACCATGCCAAAGGGATCAGGTTCAGCATAAGCTTTCCTTCCATCAATCCCTACCAATTCTCCTGAGTTGTATGAGTTACAACTTCCAATGAGAATCGCAACTCCAACAAAAATTACTATTCGTTTCATAGCATATCGCTTAATAGATGCAAAACCAACGTTATATGAATTGATTATAGTATTCAAATCAATTTAAATATAGGTATATTCTATAAAAATCTTATACTCTTATACTTTTGGGGACTCTTGTCAACACTGAGATCGAAGCAATATCGAACAGTGACTTCATGAGACCCGCTATTGTATTTCATCAGGGGCGAAAGTTCAAAATCGTATGAATAACCGATCATGAGCCCGTTCATCATTTCAATGCCAAAAAGTGCCGTCAAAGCCCCTCCCACTGTATAGGAAACTCCCCCCCAGAATCTTTTATTGTATCTCAGGTTGGTATTCAGGTAGATCATATTGGATCTGAGGTCGCTCTGAACCATCAGTGAAGGCATAATTTCAAACATGGGATTGGAAAGCTGTATGCTGTACCCGGCCATCAAGTAATAGTGCCTGATCAGTTTAGTTTCCGCAATCTCTTCCGGGTAAGTGAATGAAGTCTGGTTCAAATGGGTCGTTGAAAGTCCCACATACAGTTTTTCAGTGTTGTAGAATACACCAAGCCCCATGTCAAATCCAAAGACACTTCCCCCGTTTTTAGGGATAGCATCATCCGTATCGGGGGTGATGATATCAGCACCGTTCCAGGTGGGTGTCAAAGCCTGGTTGGCAAGCCCCACATTTGCCCCTATGCCCAGACTGCCCTGTCCCAGGTCCATCCTGAAAGCATAGGCAGCGCTGAATACAAAGTCATTATTAAATGCCAGGTTATCGTTCATAAAGCTTATTCCCACTCCATGGGTCCGACCCAGAAGATTGAAAGGCATGTTGGCAGTAAAAATGGTGGTGATGGGAGCGTCGGGGAGACCGGTCCACTGGTTGCGAAAGGCAGCTGCCAGGCATATTCTGTCGGAACTTCCCACCGCACCTGGATTGTAGAAGGGTGCAAGGAACATATTCTGACTGAATTTCGGGTCCTGCTGGGCCTGAATATTCAGTGAGATTACTCCGAAAACAACTATGTGCACCAATCTCTTCATGGGTTCGCTTAACTCTCCTCTTGGCTTAGTTTCTTAGGCTATTACAGCTAAGGTAAAATAAGTAAAAATTGTTCGACAACACAAATTTTGTTAACAGCATAATGTTTATAAACTCAAGGCTTTCCAACGGGCCGCTTACAGCTCTTTTATTCCATTTCATTGCCCAGTCTGTGCAAAAAGCGCCACCAGCGGTCCGGAATCTCCTGATTACATGCCTGCTGGTAATCTTCATACGAACATGATACAAAAAAGTTATACCCCGAGACAGGATTCTTTACAGGAACTTCCATCCACCATCTTTCAGAAAGAGTGCTTTTATGAAAAATGATGTCGTGGCCGGCAGCGTTGAGGGCAACAATAAATTTCTTGAGATGCTCCGGGGTATCTACCGGGTTTTCACGGATCCGGTGCGAGAGACCCTCCAGGAAATACCAGGCAGCCTGGGCGGTCAGGTGGGAGGTTTGTCCGTTGATGTCGGACTTTGGAATGCACTCAAAAAAGCCAAGGATACCCACCTGTTCGCTGAGTCCGGCATAGCGGGTAATCTGGCAGAGTTCATTACCAAAAAAGCCATTGGGAGACGGGGTTGAACTACCAGGGGCATCGGCATGCCTGACAACTCCCAGGTCAATGCTGATGAATTCTGAGTCGCGGACAAGCGGTTCGGCCAACTGTATATCTTTTCTTACGTCACCCAGTCTGATACTCTCCAGGTAGGAATTTTCCAGTTGACGGATCTGGCTCTCTGTCACAAAGTAGGCCTGGTGTCCCAGATTAGTGAGACTGAATTGTTTTCTGCAGGACGGATCCATCAGGTAGTTCAGGTAATTCCTGGAATTTAACACCTCCTCTTTCATGGAGAAGTCGAGCATGGAATCTATGGTCAGAATCTGGTGCAGTCCTGCCTGTTTCTCCATGGCAAGAAAGACTCCCCGGCCCAGGTCCTGGGATCCTCCGAAAATGATGGTGATCATATCCCGCTCCTTCAACTCCAGCACCACATCTCTCAGAGCAAAATAGGTATCGTTCATGGAGTCCCCATTCTTGAGATTGCCCAAGTCATAGATATTCAGGCCTTTATCTATCTTTCGGAGCTGGTATAGCTTGCTCCTGATCTGGTCCGGGGCCTCTTTACTTCCCTTGATGAAGGCATGGCCATCTACAGGTATTCCCACTATGGCTACCTGGTGTTTATCCAGCTCACGAATGGGCTGATCAGGTGTATGGACCGAAATGTGCCGGCTGAAGCATTCATTGTCTTCCAGGTATTCGAATTCGGGCCTTTCCAGGCTGACTGGATCGAAATATCCGTTGAGGTCCATGAGGCGGTGTGTTTTGAGATTTATTTCTTAGTACGGGAACCTGCTTTTGCAATGATTTCACGGCACTCTTCCAGGGTCAGATCTTCCGGCTTCCTGCTTTTAGGGATCCTGTAGTTCTTTTTAATGAAGGAGATATAGGGACCATAACGACCATTAAGAATCAGCAATCCGGGCTCCTCGTCAAACTGCTTTATGTTTCTGTTCTCCTCCTGGGTTCGTTTTTCGGTGATGATCTCGATGGCTCGTTCCTGTTCAACAGAATAGGGATCATCGGTATTAGAGAGACTGTAAAATTTGGACTTGTGACGTACATACGGGCCGTATTTACCTACACCAATCACCAGCTCTTCATTCTCGAACTGGCCAATGGTTCTGGGAAGTCGAAACAGATCGAGCGCCTCCTCCAATGTGATGGTTTCCAGGCTCTGACCCTTCAGCAGGCTGGCAAACCTGGGCTTCTCCTCATCGCTGGCTTCTCCAATCTGGGCAATGGGGCCAAAGCGGCCGATTTTTACACTGATGGGTCTTCCCGATTGGGGATCTACTCCCAGCAGTTTTTCCCCTTTGGATCTTTCGGATGTCTGGGTAGCCTTATCGACCCTGGTGTGAAAGGGTGTATAGAACCGTTCGATCATGTTGGGCCAGTCCAGTTCGCCCTCTGCAATTTCATCGAACTGCTTTTCCACAGAGGCAGTAAAATTGAAATCCATGATATTCTCGAAATTCTCCTCCAGGAAATCATTCACTATCATTCCAATATCCGTGGGGCTTAGCTTGTTCTTTTCATATCCAAACTTCTCTGTCACCTGTTTTGCCGAAATGGTATCTCCTTTAAGGATCAGCTGAGTGATCTCACGTTCGATACCTATGCGGTCCTCTTTTACCACATATTCCCTCTGCTGAACTGTTGAAATGGTGGGTGCATAGGTGGAAGGCCGGCCAATTCCCAGCTCTTGCATTTTCTTCACCAGGCTTGCTTCGGTATACCTGGGAGGCTGTAAGGTGCTTTTTTCAGTGGCTTCAATGAGCTCCCTCTCCAGAGTGTCTTTCTCATTTACTGCAGGAAGCAGCCCTTTGGCTTCCTCCTCCTGATCATCGTCGGTCGATTCCATGTATACTTTCAGGAAACCGTCGAATTTCAGCACTTCCCCCGTGGCAACAAATCTTTCCGTTGCACCTGAAACAGCTATGGTGATGGTGGTCTTTTCCAGTTGTGCCTCACTCATTTGCGAAGCAATGGTCCTTTTCCAGATCAGTTCGTACAGCCGCTGTTCGGCCCGGCTCCCTTCCACGGTGGAGTTGTCCATGTAGGCAGGCCTGATGGCCTCGTGTGCCTCCTGGGCTCCTTTAGATTTGGTGATAAAATTCCTGGTTTTGAGATATTTATCCCCAAAACTCTCTTTGATTTTTCCGGCAGAGCTTCCTATGGCCAGCTTTGAGAGATTGACCGAATCGGTCCTCATGTAGGTAATTTTTCCTGATTCGTAAAGGCGTTGGGCCACCGACATGGTCTGGTTGACCGAAAAACCAAGTTTGCGGCTGGCTTCCTGTTGCAGGGTGGAAGTGGTAAACGGAGGAGCAGGACTTTTCTTCAAGGGTTTCTTTTCGATCTGATCCACCGAGAACTC
>SPBY01000031.1 GCA_004525825.1 Bacteroidia bacterium | reverse complement strand
GCTGGTGATAAACTCCAGGTCGTCGTTCCAGAAAATACTCTGTTCCTCCAGAACGGAATGGAGCAGCTCGCTGGAATAGACAATGTGGCTATAGATAAAGGTGACCAGTCGCTTGTCGAGTGCATAACTGTGCTCCTCTGCCACCATGTAGGCCTTATAATCTTCGCTTTCAATCAACTTCTTGTAGATTTCCTTGATCAGCTCCGGGTAACTGACCCAATTCAGTTTATGCTGATCCAAAAATCTGAGCAGGTCTTCATTGTTTCTCAGCTGCTCTATCAGCTTGTTTTCTATAAAGCGTGTATTCGGATTTAAGTCCTCCTGGGTGGGAATCCGCTTGTTCCGCCCAATTTCAATCCTCGATTCGGCATATAATACTACATCGATCATCAGAAGCAGGAGGTAGTGGTAAAGCTCGAATGCTTTTTCGATGTTGAAATGCAGCTCCTTTTCGGAACGTCTCATGTCTTCTCTGCCCGTCGTGTAGTAGGCATAAAGAGATTGCAGTGCTTTAATACGTAATTGTCTCCTGCTGATCATTTGTAAAAGAACCGGTAATCAAATCTCATTGACCATGCAAATTTACACTAAATTTTATTCTATAAAACATCTGTTCAACAGCAAGTTTAGTCGTGCGCTAAAATGGGGTAAAATTTGAATATGTTTAAAATATTTTACACTTTTGGAAATGAACTAACTAAACCCTAACCAAAACTTACCTAATGACTGATGATGAAAATGTTAAGTCTGATGAGCTTATAATGGATGAAGCAGGACGGGAGGAGATTCATTCTAAGGCTGTCAGGGCGGGAAAACGGACCTATTTTTTTGATGTGAAGGCGACCCGGAGGAACGACTATTACCTGACAATTACCGAGAGCAAAAAGAGATTTAACCGTGACGGAAAATTTTTCTACGAGAAACACAAACTCTTTCTCTACAAAGAGGATTTTGACAAATTCGCCGAGAGCCTGACCGAGATTATTGAATATATCCGGGTGGCCAATCCTCAGCCCATTGAGATCGACGAGGGGGAAAGTAAGCATCGAGTCAACCATGAAGATCGGGCAAAAGATCTGGTTGGAAAAGAGAAGGACTTCACCAATGTGGAATTCGAAGATCTTGGAGAAGAGAGTAACTAGTCCTTATCATTTCGTCCTTCGAGAAATTCCTCTATCTCCTGAAAGGAGAGTACCCTTACATTGGTTACTATAAAATCGTCGTTCAGGAAATCACCGTACCTGTTGCACTCATCAATGGCTTCCCTGAAGACCGACTTCAGGGAGTACTGCATGGGCAGCAGCATCAACATGGTGGCCAGAGAGCCTGAGAAATGTAATTCTTCAAGTTCGGCATCAAACTTCTTCAGAATATATTCGAATTCGTTTTTAATGACCATCTGATGGGTCTCAGATAAATCTACCCTTGAACGTGTCATCAGCACCACAAAATAACGCAACTTTTCATCCTTCCCTCCCAGTCCTGTGGAGATGAACACCTGGTTCTCGTCCAAGATCTTGCTCTCCAGAACCATCCGGCTTTCATTCAGCGATAGAACTGCCCAGTTTCGCAGGGGGTTCCCGGCAGAATCCAGAAAGGACTCAATGGCCCTGTAACATTCCACTTTGGCCATGCTGGCCAGCCTGGCCAGTATCTCCTTCTTAACATCCACCGAGTAGCCGGGTTCTTCCAGGTATTGCATGTGCTCCATAGCCCACGCCTCATCCTTCTCCTCCCGGATCTTTCTGGAACACTCATAATACTCCATCTGCAGGTCCATATCAATCTGCTGTTCAAGGACCTTTAGATTTCCCGGACTTCCCCCCAGAATCTCCCTGATTTTCTCATACAGGCTCTCATACTCCTCCATCAAATCCAGCTTTTCAAATAAATGTACGATTTTTTACTAATTTTCGGAAAAGAATGAATATGCCGGTTCTTCACGATGTTCACAGGCAAGTTGATGAAGCTTCTGGTGGCTACAGGCTCTCCCTGGAGAACATACTTCAGGTGGGATTTAACCTTTTTAGAAAAGCACCTGCAGAGTTCATGGTTTTCAGCATACTCAGCATGTTCGTTTTTTCCAACCCCATCAGCGGACTTCTGCTTGGCGGGCCTGTCACAGCCAGTTATTTCCATATGGCACATCAGGTGAGTCGTGGCCGCAGGATTGAGATGTCCGACTTTTTTAAGGGCTTTGAGAAATATACTGAGCTACTAAAGTTAAACCTGCTGGTATTTGTGGTAGTGATGCTCGGACTGGCCATGCTGATTGTTCCGGGAATCTATTTTGCGGTCTCTTATGTCTTTGCACATTTCTTTGTCTGGTTCTTTGATTTGGAGCCTGCAGAAGCCATCCGACTCAGCAGGAAAACCGTATCTGGCAATTTTGGTCAGATTTTCCTTCTCTACCTGGCGATGGCAGGGATCAATCTGCTGGGTGTGCTCACCTTCGGAGTCGGTATATTGGTCACTATGCCCTTCTCCTTCTGTGTTGCCTATGCAGCATTCGAGGATATAATTGGAATCTCAAAATAGTAAAGCATGGATATTACACTGGCCGTATTGGGTGCGGTACTCGTTCTGATCGGTTTCTTTGGAAGCATTTTACCGGTGTTGCCCGGTCCCCCTATCAGCTGGGCCGGCTTTTTGATGTTACGCTGGACCAGCTACGTGGATGACCGCGGGACAGGATATGAAAATGCCCTGTGGATCCTGCTCTTCTTCGTCATTCTGGTCACCATCCTCGACTATGTGGTACCCATCATGGGGACCAAGAAGTTCGGTGGATCGAAACGTGGCGTATGGGGTGCCACCATCGGCGTAGTGGTGGGTCTTTTTTTTGGCCCCCTGGGGATCATTATTGGCCCCTTCCTGGGTGCCTATATCGGGGAAATCTCCGGCGGAAAGAAAGACAGGGAAGCCCTGAGGGCCGCCTGGGGATCTTTTGTGGGATTTATGCTGGGAGTAGGTATGAAGCTGATGGTGTGCGGGACGATATTGTTTTTCTATATCCGCCATTTATTCTTTTAAGGAAGTCTTTTACTGCGTTAAGATATTCGCTATGTATGTGCAGTTAGAAGTTCGCTGCGCGAACGTAAGAATGTTTAGGGCTAACACTTTTGTTCTTAGTCACCCAGGGTCGCTACAAGAATGGCTTTGATCGAATGCATGCGGTTTTCGGCCTCATCAAAAACAATGGAGTGTTCCGATTCAAACACCTCCTCGGTCACTTCCAGTCCATCCAGTCCAAATTTCTGATAGATCTCTTCACCCACTTTTGTTTTCCTGTTGTGAAAGGCAGGAAGACAATGCAGGAATTTCACCCCAGGATTGCCCGTGGCCTCGATCACGTCCTGGTTCACCTGGTATGGTTTAAGCAGCCTGATCCTTTCATCCCACACTTCATCCGGCTCTCCCATGGAGACCCATACATCGGTATAGAGAAAATCGGCATCCTTCACCGCCTCTTTTACGTCGTCGGTGATAGTCACTTTCCCACCTGTCTGTGAGGCAATATCACGGCATTTCTTTATCAGAGCTTTATCGGGCTGGACAGACGGGGGCGCAGCAGCGCGAAAATCCATTCCCAGCTTGGCGGCTCCCACCATCAATGAATTAGCCATGTTGTTCCTGGCATCGCCCAGGTAACAGAATTTCATCTGCTCCAGGGCTTTGTTAGAGTGCTCCATCATGGTCATGAAGTCGGCCAGCACCTGGGTGGGATGAAACTCGTTGGTAAGACCGTTCCATACAGGTACCCCGGCATGCTCCGCAAGCTCCTCCACAATGGATTGTCCAAAACCACGGTACTCGATTCCGTCATACATACGCCCCAGTACCCTGGCGGTATCCTTCATGGACTCCTTATGCCCTATTTGTGAACCCGAGGGTCCCAGATAGGTAACTCCGGCTCCCTGGTCCATGGCCGCCACCTCAAAGGCACACCTGGTGCGGGTAGAGCTTTTTTCGAATATCAGGGCAATGTTCTTACCCTTCAGGCGAGGATGCTCGGTCCCGTTGTATTTGGCCTTCTTTAGAGAAAAACCAAGATCCAGCAGGAAGCGAATTTCCCCTGGGGTGAAATCAAGAAGGGTAAGAAAGTGCCGGTTTCGGAGGTTATAAACCATAGTGCTTGGATGATTTCAATTAATCAAACAAAATTAATATAAAAAGTTAGTCATCATATTCCATAGTGATTTTTGTCCCATAGCTCCGGTCCTCCAGTTTAAAGGCCTCGGTGATTACACTTTTTTCTCCCCCTTTTTCAATGAACTGAAGACAGGCCCTGATTTTCGGTTCCATATCTCCCTCCCCAAACATGCCCTGCTCCAGGTAGGCCAGGGTATCCTGATGGTTTAGAAATTCCTTCACCTCCTGTTGAGGAGTGTTGTAGTTGATGAAGACAAAAGGAACGTCCGTTAAGATATAGAACTCATCCGCCCCAATCCTGGCTCCCAGGAGGGCCGAAGCCAGATCCTTATCTATCACCGCTTCAGAGGGCCTGAGACGCCCCTCTTCATCCCTGTATACCGGCACACCACCCCCACCCGAGGCCACCACAATGTTCCCCTGCCTTGCCAGAGTTTCGATCACCCTTTCATTGATGATCCCAATGGGTTTCGGAGAAGGTACTACTCTTCTGTATCCGTCCTCCCGCTTGCCGCCTGCCTGGAAAATCCATCCCTTCTCTTTGGCAATCCGCTCGGATTCCATCCTGCTGTAGGTTTTACCCACTCTTTTTGAGGGTTTCTGAAAGGCCGGATCATTCTCCTCCACCAAAACCATGGTAACCAGGGTAACGACCTCCTTAATGATTCCATGCTTGTGCAGAATATTTCTGAGCATTCTCTCAATCATGTACCCGATTCCGCCCTGAGAGTCAGCCACACAGATATCCAGAGGCATCTGGGGAAGGCCATAGATCTCCTCCCCTGCATCATTGCGCATCAGAATATTCCCAACCTGCGGACCGTTTCCATGTGTGATTACAATGTCGTATCCTTCCCTGATCAAAAATATGAGATTCTCCAGAGTATCGGTGGTATTCTGTTCCTGTTCGTCGATGGTCCCCACCTGGTTATCCCTAAGCAGTGCATTTCCTCCCATGGCCACAACAGCAAGTTTCTTCATCACCAGGTTTTTTGTTTCATTCATGCAAATCTAAAGATTCCCTCTCCTCTCTCTGTTCCGATTTAGAGATTCTAAAACATATTTTAATATATTTGGCTAAATTTAATCAGACTGATACCCTTTTACTGTGTCCCGTAAACTCCCGATCATCTTCCTTTTGCTTTCCACCCTCCTGTTGATCAGTTGCCGTCGGATCCTTCCAGAAACGATGGAAGCGCACTATGTACAATATAAGATTGAATATATGGAGGACACTGCAGGGGACGTACCCACCCGGATCCTCCCTTCCACCATGCAATCGTGGTATACAGAGTACTTTGTGCTCACGAAAATACAGGGATTCTTTAACCAGTTTTCGCTGATCCAAATTGCTAATCTGAAAGACAGGAAGGTGACCACCCTGCTCAATGTTTTTGGGAACAAGGTCTACTACCGCTCCGGGCAAGGGGAACTTCCAGCCAGCATTGTGGCTCCTGAGCATCTTAGTTTTACCAATACCCGGGAAAGTTCAGTGATCGGGGGCCTCCACTCCAGGCGCGTGGAAGTCGATACCGGGGTTGAGAAGTTCAATATCTACTATACGGATGACTTCTCGGTGAGAAGGCCCAACCTGAGCACGCCCTATGGGTCGATCGACAAACCCCTTTCAGACTTCACTATTCAGCTGAGTTACCTGAAAATGCATCTTTCCTGCAAGCTCTACGAAGAGAGAGTCGTTGAGTCTGCAATATTTATCATTCCTGATGAATACAGGCCAGTAAGCCGTCCGGTCATGGAGGAATTTATTAACAGTCTGTTTACAAAAGATTAGACCTCCCTATCACGTTATTATTACCTTAGTTGGTTAATACCATCGAAGTATTTTATTAGTAATCCGGGGAGAATGACCAAAAAAAAGAAGAAGAAAAATCCAATCATCAGGTTCCTGGCATCTATGGTTGCATTTTTCAAGGATGACCGGTTTAGATATGCCATGGGTATCGTATTCCTGCTGGTGGCTCTGTTCACGATATTGTCACTGATCTCCTACCTGGTGAATTGGAAAACGGACCAGGATTTTGAATGGGCGAAGGTATTTTCCGGTCCGGAAATCCGGGTGGAGAATTCGGGAGGAAAGATGGGCGCCTGGTTATCCAACCTCTTGATTAATAAATGGTTTGGCCTGGCCAGTTTTGTATTTCCGGCCATCCTGGTGATCTGGGCCATGGTGCTCTACAGGATCCGTTTGGTAAAACCAGGTAAGAGTATCAGAAACAGCCTGATCCTGATCGTATTGCTATCCATTACCCTGGGATTGATGTTTGGAGATGCAGGTGGATTGCTAGGCAGCGGACCAGGCGGACAACACGGCTATTTCCTCAGTAAATGGCTTATGGCCAGCATTGGCACCTTTGGCACCATATTTCTACTGATCATCTGTTACACGGCATTGATACTATTCTCCACCTCTTTCCTTGATTGGATCAGGGAGCGTGCTTACCCCTTTGCAGTAGCTCCTAAGACCGGGAGTGAGGATGCGTTTGAAGAAGATCCATTGGTGGAAAGTACCCTGAAACCTGATGAGCCCACCGATGGACCAGAAGAAATTGTTAGTGAGAAAATCGTAGAAGAAGAACAGCAAGCGGCAGATCCTGAAGCAAAAGACGATGTGGAAATGACCATTGAGGATGTCTCAGGCCTTAATCCCGAGGACTTCAATCCGGACGAAGGTGCACTGGGAGAATACGATCCCACCCTGGATCTGCCCAAATACCAGTATCCTCCCCTGAGCCTGATGAAAGAATACGACCAGGGAGATACCACGGTGACCAACGAAGAGCTTATCTCCAACAAAAACCGGATAGTAGAGACCCTGGGCAACTACAATATCAAGATCGATAAGATCAAAGCTACCATCGGTCCTACGGTAACACTCTACGAAATCGTACCTGCCCCTGGCATCAGAATTTCCAAGATCAAAAGCCTGGAGGATGATATTGCTCTGAGCCTTTCTGCATTGGGTATCAGAATCATAGCCCCCATTCCGGGGAAAGGGACCATTGGTATTGAGGTCCCCAACCAGAACCCAAGGATTGTCTCCATGAAATCGATCCTGTCATCTAAAAAATTCCAGGATGCAGATATGGAACTGGCCATCGCCCTTGGGAAAACCATCTCCAATGAGACTTTCGTATTTGACCTTACCAAGATGCCACACCTCCTGGTGGCTGGTGCTACTGGACAGGGAAAATCGGTGGGACTGAATGCTATCATCGCCTCCCTGCTATATAAAAAGCATCCGGCTCAACTCAAATTTGTGATGATTGATCCGAAAAAGGTGGAACTCTCACTTTACAGTAAGATTGAACGACATTTCCTGGCCAAACTGCCTGAATCTGAAGAGGCGATTATCACCGATACCCAGCAGGTGATCCACACCCTTAACAGTCTCTGCGCAGAAATGGATGAGCGTTACAACCTGCTGAAAGCGGCACAGGTCAGGAACATCAAAGAGTATAATACCAAATTTATCAATCGCAAGCTAAATCCCAACAAGGGACACAGGTACCTTCCCTTTATCGTGGTGATCATTGATGAATTTGCCGACCTGATCATGACTGCTGGGAGAGAAATTGAGCATCCTATTGCCAGGCTGGCCCAACTCGCCAGGGCCATTGGAATCCACCTCATCATAGCTACGCAACGCCCCACCACCAACATCATTACAGGTGTGATCAAAGCCAACTTTCCGGCCCGAATCGCCTTCAGGGTTGCCTCTGGTATAGACTCCCGAACCATTCTGGATGGCTCCGGGGCCGACCAACTGATCGGACGCGGTGACATGCTCTTCGTAAGTGGCAGTGACCCCATTCGCCTGCAGTGTGCCTTTGTAGATGGTCCCGAGATAGAAGATGTGACCGACTTTATCGGACAACAGAGAGGCTATCCCACTGCGATGATGCTCAATCCCGTGGCAGATGAGCTCGGCAATGGACCGAACGTGGACCTGGATAAAAGGGACGATAAGTTCGAAGAGGCTGCCAGGCTGGTGATACAGCACCAGCAAGGGTCCACCTCCCTCATCCAGAGAAAACTCTCCCTGGGATACAATCGTGCCGGCAGAATTGTGGATCAGCTGGAGGCTGCAGGAATCCTCGGACCCTTTGAAGGGAGCAAAGCCAGGCAGGTTCTTGTGCATGATGAATTTAGTTTGGAACAGATTTTGAACAACCTAAACTAAATGCAGAAGCGAACCATGATACAGAAAAGGAAGCTGATAGTTTTGGCCGGGTTGTTTTATGCCGCACTTACCCTGTTTGGCCAGCAGGACAGCAGGGCTGAACGGTACCTGCAGGCGGTGTCGGACCAGTTTGATATGAATACACCCTACCTGATAAGGATGGATTACATCCGGGAAGACCTGATGCAGGAAACCTCTGGGGAGGGAACCGGGGTCATCTGGATGAAGGGGCTGAAATATAAGATCGTAGTGGATGAATACATCGTCTATTACAACGGTAAAAAGCTCTATTCTCAAAACACCGAAACTGAAGAGGTATATGTGAGTGAACCGGACCCCGATCAGCCAGGATACCTCCAGGCGGTTCCCATCAGGATCATCAAGTCATATGCCCTTGATTTCAAATACAGGTATATGGGGAATACCTCCTTCATGGGCAAGGACCGGGTGGAAATTCAGCTCTATCCCAAGGATATTACGGGACCTTACTCGCTAATGAAAATGCTTATCAATCCAGGCTCCCTGAAGCTGGAAGCCATTCAACTTAAGCACAAAGAAGGGATCCTTTACACCATGATTATTTCAGAGAAGAAGGAGCACCCTTCCCTGGATGAGCAAAGCTTTGAATTTGATCCTGCAGCCTACCCGAACACGGAAATTATCGAGTTGCTTGAATAAGCCCTGACTTACTGGTTCTTTTTCAATTCAGGGTATTCTATCCTGCTGTGATAAATATTGGAGAGACGGTTCTTGAATATCTCCTTGATGGTGGAGATATCGGCAAAGGTAATGTCTGCCTCTGAGAATTGCTCCTCCTCGGCCTGGCGGCTTACTATGTTCTCGACCAGTTCTGAGATAGACTTACTTGTATAGGCTTTCAGGGTACGGGAGGCAGCCTCTACGGAATCGGCCATCATCATGACAGCATTCTCCTTGTTGGATGGCTTCGGGCCCGGGTAATTGAACAGATTGATATCCACTTCCTCCTCCGGATTGGAGTTGAGAAAAGAGCGGTAAAAGTACTGCACTGTACTGGTACCATGATGGGTTCTGATAAAGTCAATGATCTTTTCTGGCAGCTTATGCTTCTTCCCAATGTCCACTCCCTGCAGGACATGATCGATGATTACCCTTGCGCTTGAGCGAAAATCAAGTTCGTTATGGGGATTGGATCCTCCATGCTGGTTCTCAATGAAAAAGTGTGGATTTTCCATCTTCCCTATATCGTGGTACATGGCCCCTGCCCTGACCAACAGTGAATTGCCACCCACTTTTATAATTGCCTCTTCGGCCAGACTGGCCACCTGCATAGAATGTTGAAAGGTGCCGGGTGCTTTTTCGGCAAGCTGTCTTAGCAGAGGTTGATTGGTATCTGATAACTCAAACAGAGTCGCATCGGAGAGAAACCCGAACACCCTCTCAAACAGGAACACCAAGGGATACACCGTGAGGATGAGGAATCCGTTGCCTACCAGCCAGAGTACATTAATCCAGTTGATCTGATTGAAATCGCCCTCCTGAAGAATGGAAAGCAGGATGTAGATGAAGGCGTAGGCAGCCAGCACAAAGGTGGCTGTGAAGAAAAGGATGCCCCGTTTATAGTAAGATCGCAAACTGAATACCCCCACCAGTCCGGCCAGGAAATTCATCAGCACGAACTGGTAAGAATTTGGAACCCAGAATCCGGCCAGGAGAAGGGTAATTATATGAACGAACAGGGCGTATCGCAGATCAAAAAATGTTTTCAGGAAGATAGGAACCAGTACAAATGGAATTACATAAACACTAACCGCTTCGTGCGTAGCTGCTGCACGGGTTAGTGCCACCATCACCACGATCAATCCAAGGGTGAATAAGGTCTGTGGTCCACTGGTAAGAACATCTTTCCTGAAATAAGAGATAAACCAGAAAAGGGCCAGGAACATAAGAGTAATTAACAACAGTTGTCCCACATAAACCACCAGGTAGTTTTTCTTCACATTGGAATTGGACTCATACTCTCTGCGAAGCGACTCAATAATCTGGAAGTCGCTTCCCGATACCAGCTCACCCCTGGAAATAATCAATTGTCCTGATTGTACCATCCCCTGTGTTAGTACCAGCTGCTCCGCAGTGGCCTCCCGCACTTTGAGGGTCATTTCCTCATCATAAAGGGTATTAGGCCGCAGATAGTCGTTCAGATTCATTCTGTTCAGAATAGCCAGTGATCCGGGGTGAATTCCCTCAAAATCTCTGAGGATATGCTGGTAGGCTGATGGTCCGGTGTAAATATCCGCTAAGCGATACTCCTCGGCCAATCCATTTTTCACCACCATCACCTGGGTCTCTTCGGGCAGTTTGCCATCCAGAACCGGATGCCGCTCAATGATTCCCAAATCATAGATCTCCTTAAGCATGTTGCCGATCACATGTCCGGTAAGCGTCCATGAGTCAGAGACTTTAGCCCCTATTCCCAGAGAAGTGGCCATGGCAATGTAATCGGCATTGAAGCTTTTAAGGATGCTATTGCTCAGGAGTGAATCGTGTACGAAATAGAGATGCGAATTGTTCAGGAGGCTGTCCCGCTCCCGCTGTACCTGCTGGTCAGGCTTATAAATGGGGAAATCGAAGGGAGCCACCAGGTTTTCGTGCATCCATGGAGTATTCTTGGAATACTCGTACCCGAATTTCCCTTCTCTTGGAAACATAAAGTATACCAGCAAAATACTGAGGATGTATATAAGAACAATCTGGATGGTCTTCCAGAATTTTACAATGCTCTTGATCCAATTCATGGGGTGAAATTAGAATATCTTATGCAAACTTAAACCTCTCCCTTGTATTTTTGTTCAAAAGCATGTAAACTGCATTAATGGAGAAATACTCTTATGACTATCCCAGGCCGGCAGTCACCGCTGATATTGCTGTACTCCGCCTGGAAGAGGTTCCCGAAATCCTTCTGATACAACGAAAGGCTTATCCATTTAAAGATATGTGGGCCCTCCCTGGGGGATTTATGGAGATGGAGGAGAGCCTGGAAGAAGCAGCCAGAAGAGAATTGGTGGAAGAAACCGGCATCAAAGCAGGTGAATTGATCAGGTTTGATACATACGATAAACCGGGCAGGGATCCCAGGGGAAGGACCATTACACAGGTTTTCGTGATGATATGGAAGCAGGAGATGTTGCTTCCTGAAGCCGGAAGTGATGCAGCGGATCTACGTTGGTTCCCGCTCAACGAACTGCCCACACTGGCATTTGACCACGCACTCATATTGGCAGACGTGATCCGCATGATCCGGGAAGGAAACTAAAAACTGATAAAAGCACCTATATAATCATCCCGGCCCCCACAGTATTGTTGGTGGCTTCATCGATAATAATCATGCTACCTGTAATGTGATTTTCCTTGTAGGAGTCGTAAAAGACGGGCTTGGAAGTTTTGATGGTAATCTTGGCTATCTCGTTCAGAACTACCGATTTATCATCTCTGTTCTCCTCAAGTTTGTTGATGTCTATCTTGTATTGAACATCCTTGATGATGCCTCTCAGCTCAGAAGTGGTGTGCCTGATCACATATTTACCTCCCAACACCATGGGCTTTTCGCCCAGCCAGCAAACCATCAGGTCCACTTCCTGGCCCACATTGGGCTTCTGATCGGCAGGAACGATCATATCTCCTCGGCTGATATCAATGTCATGGGCCAACCTGAATGTCACAGATTGAGGCGGATAGGCCACCTCCAGTTCGCCGGTCATGGTATCAATGGCCTCCAGGGTGGTCTCAATGCCATTGGGCAGAACTGCCACCTTTTCCCCAGGTTTCCAGATCCCTCCGGCTATGCGACCAGCATAACCACGATAGTCGTGGAATTCTTCGCGCAGAGGTCGGATCACATATTGTACCGGGAAACGACGGTTCTTAAAATCGGCATCGCTCCGGATATCGATGGTTTCGAGTGTCTCGAGAAGGGTGGGACCGCTGTACCAATCCATGGATTCACTGGGATCCACCACATTGTCCCCTTTCAGGGCGCTGATGGGGATAAACCTTACGTCGCCTATGTTTAGTTGCTCCTTGAAAGGCACAAACTGTTGTTGAATATCTTTGTATACTTCCTCCTTATAGTCCACCAGATCCATTTTATTGATGCAGATCAGAATGTGGCGTATGCCCAGCAGAGAGGCGATAAATGAGTGTCTGATGGTCTGTTCCAGTACCCCATGGCGTGCATCCACCAGGATGATGGCCAGATTGGCAGTGGAAGCTCCAGTCACCATGTTCCGGGTATACTGTACGTGACCCGGGGTGTCGGCAATGATAAATTTCCTTTTGGGGGTGGCAAAGTAGCGGTAGGCCACATCGATAGTGATTCCCTGTTCCCTTTCGGCTCTGAGTCCGTCGGTCAGCAGTGCCAGGTTCACCTGCTCCTCACCTCGGCGCTCACTGGCCAGCTCCAGCTGTTCCATCTGGTCCTCAAAGATGGCCTTGGAATCGTACAAGAGACGCCCAATGAGCGTCGATTTCCCGTCATCCACACTTCCTGCCGTGGTAAACCTCAGCAGCTCCATATCCAGGTAACCTGGTGCCGGATTCTCTTTAATACTCATATTCTATTTTGCCTTTATACTTCTGAATTTTCACTTTGGACTATTTTTAAATGGATTGCCATTTAAAAATACCCTTCTTTTTTTCTATCCTCCATGGCTGCCTCGGAACGCTTATCATCGTAACGACCTCCTCGTTCTGTAGAACGGGCAGCGGCCACCTCCTGTATAATATCCTTCAGGGTGGTGGCAGTGGACAAGGTCAGTCCCGTGCAGCTGATGTCCCCGATGGTACGGCAGCGTACATCCTTTAGCTCATAGAATTCATCCTCTTTCAACTGCATAAAGGAAGCCTTGGCCAGCCAGGTACCGTCGCGGTTAAACACCTCTCTTTTATGGGTAAAATAAAGGTTGGGAATGGGAATCTCTTCCAGGTAAATGTATTGCCACACATCCATTTCGGTCCAGTTGCTCAGGGGGAACACCCGGAAGTGCTCTCCCATGTGTTTCTTACCGTTAAAGATGTTCCAGAGTTCGGGGCGCTGGTTCTTGGGGTCCCACTGTCCAAAATCATCCCGGTGAGAGAAGAAACGCTCCTTGGCCCTGGCCTTCTCTTCGTCACGACGTCCTCCGCCCAGGGCAGCATCAAATTTAAACTC
>SPBY01000042.1 GCA_004525825.1 Bacteroidia bacterium | reverse complement strand
TGTAGATATAGAAAAGTGGCAGTTCACACCGACCTTTTTATCTTCAGAGGACTATATTGATAAAATATATCAAAACCTATTGCAACCTTTCCTATTCACGGTCAAAACCTGGCACAAACCTGGCGTAAAAAAAAAGACACTCACAATTTTGAAGTGTAAGTGTCTGATTTTCAAAGTGGGCCCAGCTGGGCTTGAACCTAGACTTGTCGTTAAAAAATGCTCCGGTGGAGCATTTTAGACAAGGGCTTGACTGCCGCGGGGGCTCAAGACCGGATGGGGACACGGATGCCTTGAGTAAATTGAGTTGGGAAAAAGAATATGATTTAATGAAAATGCCCACACTTCTTAGATGAAGTGCGGGCATCCGTGGGCCCAGCTGGGCTTGAACCAGCGACCCCCTGATTATGAGTCAGGTGCTCTAACCAGCTGAGCTATGGGCCCTGAATTCATCCGGTCTGGTTCTTGTCCGGATTTGGGATTGCAATGTTACACAATTTACGAATATCTGGCAATAGTTGTTTACCTCACTTTCAATGAATAAGCACAAGCCCGTGTGGACCACCGGAAAGGTTACACCTCAAGCAGATCAATTTCAATATCTTTATCTCCATCAACTGAATCTAAACATCCGGAATGAAATACTTTCTGCTCTTCTTGCTGCTCTTGGTATCTGCCATTTCCCACACTCAGATTGGTGTCAATATCAGTTTGCCTGAGCAGGGGGGTACGTATATTGATCTGGTAAAAGAAAATTACCGATGGACAAGCTTGGGGACAGGGTCTGCTTTATCTGCTTCGGAAGCCGATCAAAAAGGCTGGCCAGCTGTGGATGCACAATACATTGTTGATTTTCGGCCAGTGGCAGAATGGAGCAATTCCATTGATGATCCTGAGGTGTACCGATTAGATGTTAGCGGCACCTGGAAATGTTCTTTTGAGGGCGAAGCTTCAGTAAGTGCTGTAGCCGGTGGCAGTATTGAGAACTTAAACTTCAATGCCGGCACCAACATCTCATCATTTGATTTTGTGGTACCCCTGGGAAGCAAAGGTCTCTTTCTGATCAACTTTAGCAACACCCGGAGAAGCTCAGAGAGTGGCTTAAATACCGGCTTTACCAATTTCAAAATGTTACGGCCGGGTTACGACAATGACATGGACCTCTTTTATGCTCCATTTCTGACGCTATTTGATTCCGTAAACTTAGAATCGATTCGATATATGGTGTTCACAGGGACCAACGGGCGAGATCCTGTTTACCCTGCGCAAATCCCATGGAGCAACAGAAAATTGCCTGACGATGCCAGCCAGAGAGCTTTACCTACCATTGACAAAATGGGCGGAGCCTGCTGGGAACATGTTATTGAGATAGCCAACAGAACCCAAACCGATCCATGGATCAATGTGCCTGTTTCAGCCAGCACAGATTACGTGACACAATTGGCCAACATGTTCAAGGATAATCTCAACCCGGGGCTAAAGATCTATGTGGAAAGCAGCAATGAAGTCTGGAATTCAGCACCCGGTTTTGAACAAACCCTGTATAACAGTCAGCAAGCGGCAGCGTTAGGGCTAACAGACATTCAGAACCATGCCCGCAGAACCATTGAGTTAGCTGAAATATTCCAATCGGTATATGGATCGGGATCCCTGAATACTCAAATACGTGTCAATCTTTGCTATCACCAACCCATGCTGAAGTGGTCAGTAGTTCCCATGCTCGAATACATACGTGATGTTCTTGGTACTCCCTCCCACTACCTATGGGCCATTGGATGCCAGACCTATTTTTCGGGAGGTCATGAAACAGGCGAATCTGTTGCTGATATTTTGCAAGACTGCCGCGAATCCATCAGTTCACAAATTGACGAAACAGGAGGCACCAATGAAGCCGGACGTAAACAATGGATAGCCACTGCAGCGGCATGGAATTTACCTGGTGGTTTTGTTTCTTATGAGGGGGGGCCGGATCACGGAGGTGGTAGCACAGAGAATATTGCGAACAGAATTATGGCAGAACGAAACCAAGGGATGTACGATTTGATGCAATACAATTTAAAGGATGCTTTTATCGATCTTGGGGGGGCGCTGGCCATGCAGTTTACCCTTACCAGTGCCTATAGTCGTTATGGGTGTTGGGGATTGACCGATGATGTTACTGTGCCTCACCGGAACTACAAACTGGCAGCTATTCGGGATTTGCTATCGGGCACCACACATTCAAAAGAGATACACACATCCCGTTCCAAGATTAAGGTTTACCCCATTCCTTCAAACGGGATCGTATATTTTGAGCTTGAAAATGCAAGCTCCTACCAGATTCGTATATATGAAGTAGCGGGAAAGGAGGTCTATTTCAAGAAGGGTTTCGCTCAGGTGATTACCTGGACTGCTTTTCAATCTGGATTATATTATTATTCCCTTTTACATGATGGTGTCTTCTCCTCCGCTTCCATACTTATTAATAAATAGGAAATCTACCGGATCTTCAAAGAATAAGCTGCACCCCATTCTATCCAGTCGGCCCGGATTCCTTGTTTGGTCTTTATACAGATATGGACCGAAAGAGGGTCTGTGATCTGTATTCTTCCTCCGGCCCTGGCAAAGGCAAAGCCCCGGTCGTAGGAATGCAGGCGGAAGTAGGTGCCAAGGTTAAACAGGAACCTGAACCGGTTGATGATGTATTGGAAACCCATGTGAGAAGCCAGGTAGGTCTTTTGCCAGGCTGTTACCTCGTCAGAAGGTACTCCTGGGATAGCAATGCCCAGGGATGCATCATATAGCACATCCAATCCTACTGTGACTGCCGTTTTTGGATTGAATTGATAGGCATAGTCCGCTGTAAATGAGGAAGTAAAGTAGCTGACTTTTTCGTAGGTATCTGGGAAGACCTCTTCCGCAACGCCCACCGCATACATGAGCTGGATCGATTCGGATGAAAAGAATTCAGGTGGCTCCTGGTAGATAAAAGCCTCCACTGGTTCTTTTAAAAGGTAACTCATTCCGGCGGTCCAGCCCCAGAGGTTGAGTCCTTTCTGGGGCTGACGGATTCTTCCGTTAGAATAGTGGGTAAGCCCATAACCCGCATACAGATCCATCCTTTTGCTTATACTGAATCCCATGTTCATGTTCAGGTCAAAGTAGAGATTGATGTGCGAGGCAATCACGTCGTTGTAGGGATTGGTGACCGGGTCGTGGATTCGATCCATGTAACTTAATCCCACCGATATATCGGTGGCAAGGGTAAAACGTCCCCACCGGGCCCATGGTCCGCTGAAGAACCCGAAAAGACTGAAGGGATTTCCCATGGTTGTATCGGCCGGATTTTTCACCACGTCTGAATAGTGCATTCCAAATCCATATTTAGGATATTTGTGGTACTGTTGCCAGAACTTCTTGCCGAGGGACTGAAAACCGAAGCGGAGCTCAAGGGCTTTGAAAGGATCTACAGCGGCTTTCTTCAGATACTCAGAGCGTGTCCAAATTTTGCCCGAATGATAGTTCAACTGCAGATATGGTTGCCGTCTGACAGATTCGGGAGACTGATCTTGTGAGCTTACAGAGACAGAACAGTATAGGAATATCACGATATAACAGAATCTTTTCATCCCAGGCTTACTTTCCAAACATAGATCTGATTCCCTCTTCAGAAGCATCGCAAATACCCTTTTCAGTGATCAATCCGCTCACCAGCCGTGCAGGGGTGACATCAAATCCGGGATTGACCACCCTGGAGCCTACGGGCAGGATTCTGATGCTGGCCGACTTTTGTGTCTCTTCATCCCAACCCTCCATATGGCTTACCTCAACATCTTCCCTGTTTTCAATTTCAATCTCCTCTCCCTGAGCCAGCTTGAAATCGATCGAGGAAGAGGGAAGGGCCACATAGAAGGGAATTCCATTATCGGAGGCCGCCAGTGCTTTCAGGTAGGTGCCGATCTTATTGGCCACATTTCCGGTCCGTGTGGTGCGGTCGCTTCCCACAATCACCAGGTCCACTTTGCCCTTCTGCATCAGGTGTCCCCCGGCATTGTCCACAATAACTGTATGTGGAACGCCATGCTCCCCAAGTTCGTAGGCCGTTAAACGGGCTCCCTGGTTCCGTGGACGGGTCTCGTCCACCCACACATGTACCGGTATTCCCTGGTCATGTGCCAGGTAGATGGGGGCGGTGGCCGTCCCATAATCCACGCAGGCCAGCCAGCCGGCATTGCAATGGGTAAGAATATTCACGGGCCCTTGAGTTTTTTCATAGATTCCCTGAATCAGGCTAAGCCCGTGTTCCCCGATCTTTTTGCTCCTGATCACTTCGTCTTCGGCAAAACGGTGGGCCAGGTGAAACAATTCTTTAATCATAGACTCCCTCGATCCGGCACATTCCACCTTTTCCATCAAAAGGTCTACTGCATACTTGAGGTTGACAGCTGTGGGACGCGCTGAAACCAGGCTGTCTCCAGCTTCCTTGACCTCTTCGCACCAGTTATCCTTCTTGCTTCTGTAGGCTGCCAGGTAAAGTCCAAAGGCAGCGCATGCTCCAATCAGGGGTGCGCCGCGCACTACCATATGAGTTATTGCATGGTATGCATCTGAAGCACTTCTTAACGCCCGTATTCTGAATTCAAAAGGCAAACTCCGCTGGTCGATCACCTTTATCACACCGGGATCGTCTTCCATCCAGATGGTCCTGTAGTGTGTCTCCCCAATACGCATGCTATTTGGTTTTTCTTCTATCTTTGAGAAGTTACGAATATACAAAATGCATGGCAAACCCACAGAACTTCAAAAACATCCTGTTTGACCTGGGCGGGGTAATCCTGGATATCAATGTGCAAGCTACCCTTAAACAATTCTACGAATTAGGGTTCCCCGCAGAGCTGATGCAGTTTCCCCACTCAATGACTACCGATTTGTATTTTAAGTATGAAACCGGGAAGCTGGATTCGGTAGCATTCCGAAATGAGATCAGGAAGAAAAGTGGCGTGGAGATGTCCGACCAGAGATTTGATGAAGCCTGGAATGCCATGCTGGTCCGAATTCCCAAGGAAAGAACCGATTTACTGAAGTTGCTTTCGAATCGATACGACCTGTATATGCTGAGCAATACATCAGAGCTGCATGTAAAAGTTTTTGAGAAGATGTACTTCGATGCTGCAGGAGTTTCCATGCACGAGGTGTTTAAGAAAATCTACTATTCTCACGAAATTGGATGGCTCAAGCCCGACCATGAGGCCTGGGAATATGTGATCAGCGATGCAGGGATCAAGCCGGAAGAAACCCTTTTTCTGGACGACAACATACATAATATCAAGGCATCACAGGAACTGGGGTTCCATGCCATCCACATCCACGAGAGAACCCATCTCATGAACCTGGGTTTTGACCTGTAAATCCCAGTTTTTCAGAGATCTGCAATAAGTGACCCGGATTTCTCCAGGTGTATCTTTGAGCCCATCAGGTATAGATCCACCCCTTCTCCTTCCAGGTTATCAATGCCCACCTTTTCTTTATCAATGCGAACCTGCAGAATCCTTCCCCGGTAAAGAATCTTAAAGGAAAGAGCTTCCCAGTTTTCAGGAAGTGCAGGTTCGAAGCTGAGCAGTCCCTCTTTGACCTTCATTCCGCCAAAGCCATAGATCACCGACATCCAGGTGCCCCCCATGCTGGTGATGTGGAGCCCTTCGTGTACCTCGTTATTATAATCGTCCAGGTCGAGCCGTGAAGTACGCAGATACATTTCATAGGCCTTTTCGTACCGACCCAGGCGTGTTGCCAGGATGGAATGGACACAGGGGGAAAGCGACGACTCATGGACCGTGCGTGGTTCGTAAAAATCAAAATTGCGTTCCATGGTGTCCCGGTCAAACTCATCCTCAAACACAAAAATCCCTTGCAGCACATCGGCCTGTTTGATAAAACAGGAGCGCAGGATGCGGTCCCACGACCAATGTTGGTTGATGGGCCGCTCGGCAGGATCCAGGTCAGCTGCCATTCGCTGCTCCTTATCCATGAAACCATCCTGCTGCAGGAAGACCCCGCTCTTTTCCTCCATGGGAAAATGTAGTTTTTCCACTATATCGCGCCAAATGGCCGGTTCCTTTTTGGGATCAAATCCTGTTTTCGCAACAAGGGTGTCGTAGGAGGAAGCGTGTGTCTTCTTCAGGTAATCCAAGGCCTTCATGGTATAGCTCAGGGTCCAGGAAGCCATCTTATTGGTATACCAGTTGTTATTCACATTGTTCTCATACTCGTTGGGACCGGTCACCCCCAGCATCACATACTTCTGCTTTTCTTCGGACCAGGTAATGCGCTGTCGCCAGAAACGGGAAATTGCAATTAGTACTTCCAGTCCGCATTCTGCCAGGTAATCTTTATCCCCTGTATAGCGGATGTAGTTGTATATGGCAAAGGCAATGGCACCGTTGCGATGAATCTCCTCGAAAGTAATCTCCCACTCGTTGTGACACTCTTCCCCGTTCATGGTCACCATGGGGTAGAGGGCCGCTCCACCGGTAAATCCGAGTTTTACAGCATTTTCAATAGCCTTCCCCAGATGCTTATACCTGTATACCAGCAGGTTTCTCGATACCTCCTGCCTGGCGGTACTCAGGTAAAAGGGAATCATATATGCTTCTGTGTCCCAGTAAGTACTACCGCCATACTTTTCGCCGGTGAACCCTTTGGGGCCAATGTTCAGCCGTTCATCTGTTCCGGTATAGGTCTGGTTCAGCTGGAAGATATTGAACCGGATCCCCTGCTGTGCCGAGGTATCCCCCTCAATCACAATATCGGAGTGGGCCCACTTCTCCTCCCACACCTTCACATGCTCTTTAAACAAACCCTCAAATCCTGCAGCCATGGCTCCTGCCAGAACCTTCACTGCCGAAATGACCATATCTTCGGGCTTATGATTCATGGAAGTTAGAATCGATACAAATTTGTAGAGAATCACCTCTTCTCCCTGACCCAGTTCAAGGGAGATCCTGTTGGAGACATAATCCTCCCTTTGAACAACCTCCTGCTCCTGTTCCAAGTGTTCTCCATTCAGCTCCACCATATGGCCCATGGCCATGCAGGCTACAAACCCTGTTTTCCGGGTGCGGGCCATCAGATAAGCCGATCCCGGAACAGCTTTGCTTACTTCCATATCCCAGAACTTCTCATCGTAGTTGGAATCCTGGTTCACCACATTGCCATCGAGGTAAGGAGTAAAGGAGACAGGTCCTGAATAATCCACCGAACGGATGGCGTAGCGTATGGCGCCCGTCTCATTGCGCTTCATGCTCAGAAACCTTCTCACCTCAATTTCCAGCCGGTTCTCGCCTTTGTATATGGCAAAGGTGCGCTCCAGGTAACCCTGTTTCATGTTCAGCTCCCGCCTGAACTCCACCGTTTTTATCGTATGAAGATCCAGGGCCTCTCCCCCTATTTCCACATCGATCCCCGTCCAGTTGGGCGCATTAAGCACTTTGGCAAAATACTCTGGATAGCCATTCTTCCACCATCCCACCCGCGTCTTATCGGGATAGTAGACCCCGGCCAGGTAGGTTCCCTGCAAGGTGTCGCCTGAATAGCGCTCCTCAAAGTTCGCTCGCTGACCCATCCGGCCATTGCCCAGGCTAAAAATACTTTCGGAAGCTTCGTGCATCGAAGGGTCAAATCCCTCTTCTATGATGCTCCATGGATCCGCCTTGTAATATCCTTTCATGGCAATGCGGATTATCTATTTGGGATTGCTGTCTTTTACAAACAAAATCAGCACCGCAGCCACCACCATGGAGATTCCTCCCGTGAGCAGGGCATATATGCTATCTCCGCCAAACAGTGATTTTACCATTACTCCCAGGATGGTCGCAGCGAGGATTTGAGGGATTACAATGAAAAAGTTGAAGATCCCCATATAAACTCCCATCTTGTGGGAAGGAAGAGAGCCAGTAAGGATGGCATAGGGCATGGCCAGGATGCTGGCCCAGGCCAGACCGATCCCAATCATAGAAAAGATCATGTGGTGGGGATTGTTCAGAATCAAAATGGAAGCAAGGCCCACCCCTCCGACTACCAGGGCGATGGAATGGGTGATCTTACGGTTGGTAAGCTTCGCCAGGAAGGGCAGCAGCACCAGTCCGAAAGCTGCGGCGAACAGGTTGTACCACCCGAACATCCCGCTCACCAGGTTAGCTCCTTCATTGTATGCCTCAGTGGTGGTGTCGACCGTGTGATACATGGTCTGGGTCACCGCCGGAGTGGTATAGATCCACATGCTGAACAGGGCAAACCAGGAAAAGAACTGTACAATGGCCAGCTGCTTCATGGTTAACGGCATGTGGTAGAGATCGGTGACAATGCTTACCAGTCCGTTTCTTTCTTTTTTGCTTCCAATGAGTGCAGCAGTAAGTAGTTGCAGGATTCCAAAAATCGCCAAACCTCCTGCCAGGATATAGAGTTCCTTTTCCAGCTTAAAATGGTACACCGGCCAGGCAAATACCAGGCCTGCAAGCGTCCATATGATCCCCCTCCGCAAATACTTGTTTAAGGGATCGGGTGTGTCATCATTTGATTCTATGGCTTTGCCTTCTTCCTCAGCGAAGCTTTTTAGCTCATCCGGACTGTATTCCTTTGTTCGCAGTACGGTCCACAACACCGCCAGCATGAACACCCCGCCTCCCAGGTAAAACGATAACCTGACGGTCATGGGGATCTCTCCCTCGGGAGCCGTATTGGAAATATGAAACCACTCAGAAAGGGCATAGGGAAGCCATGAAGCCACAAAGGCACCGATGCCAATGAAAAAACTCTGCATGGTGAAGCCCTTGGTTCGCTGTTCATCGGGAAGCATGTCTCCAACAAAAGCGCGGAAGGGTTCCATGGTGATGTTGATGGAGGCATCCATGATCCAGAGCATCCCCACCGCGATCCATAAACCCGGAGAATTGGGCATCAGGAACAGGGCAATGGAGGCCATGATGGCTCCCACCAGGAAGAAGGGACGTCGACGTCCCAGCCTGCCCCAGGTTTTATCGCTCATATAACCAATGATGGGCTGAATGATCAGTCCGGTGACCGGAGCGGCGATCCAGAGGATGGGTATCTGGTCTATATCCGCCCCGAGGGTCTGGAAGATCCTGCTAACATTTCCGTTTTGAAGGGCAAATCCGAACTGGATACCGAGGAATCCAAAACTCATATTCCATATCTGCCAGAAGTTTAATTTTGGTTTTTTTGCCATGGGTCGTCGCTTGATGTGAGAGAACTAAAGTATTAAAAAATATACTTATTTTGATTTCTAAACCCAGCAGCTTACATCCCAACCATGAAACGATCCCTTCGAGTCCTTTTGGTCGGCCTCCTTGCCTTGGTCTCCTCAGGCCTGGCTGCCCAGATCATCACCACCGATCCGGCCCTGCCTACTTCCGGACAAGCGGTAACAATTTACTACGATGCTACCCTGGGAACGGGCGGACTGAAAGATTATACCGGAGATGTATATGCCCATACCGGTGTGCTAACCAACCTTAGTTCCGATAATAGCGACTGGAGATATGTACTGACCAGCTGGGGAACAAACACTGCTGAAACCAAGATGACCCGGGAGTCGGCCAATCTTTATTCCCTGGTCATAGGCCCCTCAATCAGGCAGTATTATGGAGTGGCTGCCGGTGAAACCATCACTCACCTGGCCTTTGTGTTCCGAAGTTCCGATTCCAGCAAAGAAGGAAAAGGCGATGGAGGGTCCGATATTTTTGTGGAGGTTTTCAAAGATGAATATACCATTTCCATCCTCACCCCGGGCCACAGCGTGGTGGCAGATCCGGAAGAATCCATTGTCTTTGAAGCGGCTGCCAACAGCACATCGGTTCTGTCTCTGTTCGATAACGGAGTGCTGGTGAAGTCCGGAACCGGGCTCAGCCTGAACCATTCATTCTCCTATTCCTCTTCCGGAGATCACTGGATCAAAGTCAGTGGCACTTCGGGCAACGATATGGCTTCCGACTCCGTATTTGTGCATATCCTGGGCGTTCAGGCCGAAGCTCCCGTACCTGAAGGTCTCAAAGACGGCATCAATAATGTGGATGATCAGACTGTACAACTGGTACTTTATGCTCCTGGGAAAGTGCATGCTTTTGTAGTGGGCGACTTTAATGACTGGACACCGGGCTCCGAAGCCCGGATGACCAAAGACGGTGAAAGGTTCTGGATCACCCTCAACATGTTGGAGCTTGGCAAAGAGTATGCTTACCAATACCTGGTGGATGGTAGCATGTTCATCGCTGATCCATATAGCGAGAAGGTGCTGGATCCCTCACACGACAAAGGGATCTCAGAAGCTACCTATCCCGGATTAAAATCCTATCCTACCGGATTGGCTAACGGCATTGTGGGGGTCCTTCAACCCGGACAGACCGCCTTCCCCTGGGAAGATTCCGCCTTTCAGCCACCTGAATCCGAAGATCTGGTTATTTATGAATTGCTGTTGAGAGATTTCATAGCCGCGCACGACTGGAAAACCCTCAGTGATACTTTGGACTATATTTCCAACCTGGGAATCAATGCCATTGAGCTAATGCCTGTGAACGAATTTGAAGGCAATGAAAGCTGGGGCTACAACCCTTCGTTTTACTTTGCGGCTGACAAATACTATGGTCCTGCCGTGGATCTAAAGGCCTTTATCGATGCCTGTCATTCCCGGGGCCTTGCTGTGATCATAGACATGGTGCTGAACCACTCCTATGGCCAATCGCCCCTGGTCCAGCTTTACTATGACAATAGCTCCAAGAAGGTGACTGCTGACAATCCATGGTACAATGTGGACTCCCCCAATCCTGTTTTTTCCTGGGGATATGACTTCAATCATGAGAGTCAGGCCACCAAAGACTTTGTGGACAGAGTGAACCGGTACTGGCTGGAAGAGTTCCATGTGGATGGATTCCGCTTCGACTTTACCAAGGGTTTTACCAATACCCCTGGTGACGGAAGTGGATATGATGCTCCCAGGATCGCCATCCTGAGGCGCATGGCCAATGAGATCTGGACCATCAATGAAAATACCTATGTAATCCTGGAGCACCTGGCCGCCAATCAGGAAGAGTACGAGCTTTCCCTCAATGGAATGATGTTGTGGGGAAACCAGAATTATAACTATGGCGAAGCTGCCATGGGCTATCACGACCTGGACAAATCGGACTTCAGCGGGATCTCTTACCTGGAGAGGGGCTGGATCGTCCCGGCACTGGTGGGATATATGGAAAGTCACGACGAGGAACGCCTTATGTATAAAAACAAGACCTATGGTAACTCCTCGGGCGAATATGACATCCAGGATCATGTGACTGCCCTGGGAAGAATGGAGCTGGCAGGTGCTTTCTTCTTTTCCGTGCCCGGACCCAAAATGATCTGGCAGTTTGGAGAACTGGGATACGATTACAGCATAGATTACGATTGCCGCGTATGCAGCAAACCCATCCGTTGGGATTACAACACGGGCAAGCGTAGAAGGCTTTACCAGGTTTGGTCTGCCCTCATCGGGCTGAAAACCAGTGAAGCCGCTTTCCGGTCCGACGATTTCACCCTGACTGTATCGGATGAATCCAAAAGGATAGAGATCAATCATCCCGACATGGACGTGCGGATCATAGGAAACTTTGATGTGGTGCAACAATCTGTAGATCCTTCCTTCAGCGCAACCGGCTGGTGGTACAGTTATTTTGAAGGTGATAGCCTGCAGGTAACCGATCTGAACGGAACCATTGCTTTGGAGCCTGGACAATTTCAGATCTTTACCACCAAAAAATTGTCCAAACCTGAGATTACTGCCCGCTTGCTTGAGTATGAAGCCAATCCGGCAAGTTTCCAGGTCTATCCCAATCCCTTTCCCGGATGGCTCCAGATAGAACCCGTGCCAGAAAATTCCAGGCTGACCGTCATTCAGAGCAGCGGACAGGTGATCGATGAAATGGAACTGCAGGAGAACCAGGACCAGGTGGACCTCTCAACCCTGCCACCGGGGCTTTATTTTCTGATTCGCCGGACCAGGAACGTGGCTCCGGTATATGTGAAAGTGATCAGGGAGTAGGAGCCCTTGCTGTTTTTCCGGAGCCCTTGCATATTAAATCCTGCTCGTCTATCTTTACGCAATTTTAAACGGCCCTGAAAAGGAAGGATTTAATGAGCAAGCTATTCCCTGAATATAAGAACTTTGACCTGTCAGAAATCAACAAGGAGATCAACGCTTTCTGGAAAGAAAACGGAAT
>SPBY01000699.1 GCA_004525825.1 Bacteroidia bacterium | reverse complement strand
GGATTCTTTTCCCGTAAAACCATCTGGTACTTTGTATTTGGGGCTTTGATGCTCGGTGTACTGGGGGTAATCATTTTTGGTGACAAGAGTTCCAAATACAATGTGGATGTGTCCCGCATCACCATTGAAGAGGTAAAAGAAGATGTTTTCCAGGACTATATCACGGTGCAGGGTACCGTGGAGCCCATCACCACCATCTACCTGGATGCCGTGGAAGGGGGAAGTGTGGAGGAAATTCTGATTGATGAGGGAAATATGGTGAAGAAGGGGGATGTCATTATCCGGTTGAACAATGACAACCTTTTGCTCGAGATCACTAACAGCGAGGCCCAGGTAGTAAGATCCATCAATGAGCTCCGGACTGCCCGTCTGCAGATGGACCAGACCAGGCTAAATTATATGCAACAGATCATAGAGCTTCAGACAACTGTGGCTCAGTCGAGGCGGCTGTATGAAAACAACAAATTGCTCAGGGAGCAGGGGCATATTTCCAGGGAGGAGTTTGACCAGTCGAAGGAGGGCTATGAATCATCCACTAAACTGCTGGATCTGGTGCTGGCGAACTATAAAAATGACTCCTTATACAGAAATATACAGATCAATTCGCTGGAAGCCTCTGTGAAGAGCATGGAAGCTAGCATGGAGATTATCCGGAGGCGGATGGACAACCTGAATATTAAAGCCACAGTCGACGGAGAGCTGGCTTCCCTGAACCCGGAAATTGGGGAGGTGGTCACTTACGGAAACCGCGTGGGCACCATCAATATTTTGGATTCCTATAAACTCAGGGTCGATATCGATGAGCATTACATTGCACGCATCCAGAGGGGACTCACCGGGGAGTGTGATTTTGCCAGCACACCCTACAGCGGGGTGATTACCAAGATCTACCCGGAGGTGGCGGGGGGCCGCTTTGCTGTGGACATGGTGTTTACAGAGGAGGTTCCTGAGCAAATACGGATCGGACAAACTTCCCGGATCCGCTTGCAGCTGGGTGAATCCAAAGAGGGAATATTGCTCACCAAAGGAGGATTTTACCAGACCACTGGCGGCCAATGGGTTTTTGTACTGGACGAGACAGAAGAATTCGCCATCAAACGCGAAATCAGCATCGGACGTCAGAATCCCAGGTATTATGAAGTGCTCGGCGGACTCGAGCCCGGTGAGAAGGTGATTGTCTCCTCCTACCAGAACTATGCCGATCATGACAAACTGATCCTGAAACATAACCGCTAATCCCATCGCCATGAAGAAAACTTTTTTAGCATTTGTAGCGCTATTCCTTGCCTCCAGCGGGCTATGGGGACAGAACGATTCACCATGGACCATGGAGCGGTGCATTGAGCAGGCCTTGCAGTACAATCTGGATTTGAAACGGCAGGAGCTTACCCTGAAGTCGACCGGCCAGGACCACCGTCAAAGCAAGCTTGATCTGCTTCCCAACCTGAACGGCAGTGTGGAACACGAACTGGGTACAGGCCGTGTACTGGACCGTGGTACCTACGAATGGAAAAATGCCAATGTAAGTCAGGGCGGCCTGGGTCTGCAGAGCGATCTGACTCTTTTCAACGGATTGCAGGGTTTGAACAACATGAAAATGAACAAGGCCACCTACCAGATGAACCAGGAGAACCTGGAGGCGCTTATTGACAATGTGACCATACAGGTAATCACCGGTTATCTGGACCTGCTGCGGAACCAGGAACTGGCCACCGTTGCCGATACTGTGGTAAAGGTAACCCGCCAGCAGGTGGAAAGGATGGAACGCCTGGTGGAGGTGGGAAATGAGCCCAAGGGCCGTTTGCTGGAGGTAAATGCACAACTCTCGGCCGAGAAATTGCTTTATACCCGCGCAGTCAACGCCCGTGATATCGCCAAACTCAACCTGATGCATGTGATGAACCTGACAGATGTGGATGGCTTCGAGATTGAAAAACCTATTCTTCCCGATCCCTCTGTTTTAGCAATCCCCAATCTGGACTCGGTGTTTCAGTATGCATTGGTAAATCTGCCCCAAATCAAAAGTACAGAATTTGGCATCGAGTCTATGGAACGGAAACTGGCCATGCAACGAGGGAGTCGTTCGCCCAGGTTATATG
>SPBY01000192.1 GCA_004525825.1 Bacteroidia bacterium | reverse complement strand
GAGCCCTGGCGGGTCAACACAGTTAAAATGCAATGCCCTGTCTCACAACGAGATGGGGCATTTTTCATTTGTCCCGGTAAAACATTGCTTGAACCCATCATCATTTACCTGCCCTTCATTAATCCGGGCTCAAATGGAAAAAACTGAAGCTGTGGAAATCACATACGAATTTTTCAGTGAAGAGACAACATTTAGGATCAGAATTGCGTATTAGCTATAGAAATTTCATAATCCAGAATATGATGATGGGCAAAGTCGAAATTCTGCTCAATTATCGACCATGCAATTGTCATTACCCTCTCTAATAATATGACAATAACTTAATAAGCTATTTATCATGAAAAATATAAGCTTCCTGTTATTTCTAAGCTTCTCTGTTTTAGCTTATTCACAGGTTATTACGGAGGAAGAAATCAAATCTAAGGTAAAAGATGCTCAGGAGAAAAGTGTTGGGGCTCATGAAAGTATTATCCTGAAGGCCAATGAGGACTTTGCCAAGTCCATCTGGGGCAAAAAGGTCAGATTTAACGACGCGAACATCATTAAGTTCTTCAGACATTCCAGTGGAGAAAAAGTTTCAGCAGGCGTTGATATTCATTCGAGCATTAAGAATGGTTGGGCTTATGAATATGACCAAAAAACTGCTGCAGACCTTTTAACAGAAAATGGGGTAAGGGTGAGCCCGTCCTATAATACCCTTTGGATTAAAGCAAATCAAGATCTGTTATATGCCGAAACCAATATGGGGGGGCAAAAGATCATCTTAGAATTATATTGTCCCCATCAAAAATTTCTTGAGCTACTTAGAATAGGGAAGATTCAAAGCATTGAATTCCTGATAACTGGTTATCGGGGAAGTGTTTCTTCAAATAGCAAAATTTATGGCGTATTAACCCAGGTCCATGCAGAAAAGCAAGTAACTAAATGTTCAAATGGTCATGAGTTTGACAAAGCTCCCGGATATAAATTTTGTCCTACATGCGGAGAGCCATTAGAATGATAGATTCATAGAAAAATTCTTATCCGTTAAGTACCCATCCTTCCCGATATTCCTTGTGGAGATAATCGTTGGCTGCGGAATCATTTGTCACCCGTCCTGCCTTTGAATCATATGTCAATTCCTTGCCTGCCTGATGTGCAACAAGCCCAAGCATTAGTGTTTCGATCATTCGACCGGCATAGTCAAAATCGCAGGAGGTCTTCAGATCACCTTTACAAGCATTTATCCACTGACCCACGAAACTTCCATGAGGAGGTGCCACTTCATCACTGCCGGGAGAATGGTAGTAAGTCATATCTGCTCCATCCCGAGCTGGAATCAGCATGCGAGTATTGAAGTCTGCGATTAGGGCACCTTTGGTACCTTTAAACATGGCTCCATGACCTATTTTCGCCATATCGATGGCATTATGTGGAACTTTGGGCTTCAATGTACCCTGAAACCATTCAACACTTATTTCCCCCCGCCAGTCGTTGGCTGGAAAATTAAAGCTAGTGTGAAGATCTGATGGGCAGACTTCGGGATTGTAGGGGTCGCCATTTGCCACAGCGGTTGTGGGGAGTCCTGCATCTATCGCATTCCAGGCAAGGTCCATGGTATGGCTGCCCATATCTCCAATCTGCCAGCTGCCAAAATCATGGTACATGTTCCAAAGCAGGCAGCCCGCCCCGGGTCTTGCACCGAAATATCCAGGATTAAAGGGATGCATTTGAACCGGACCGATCCATTGCTCCCAGTCAATATCATTCGGGGCGGGACCTGCCGCCGGAAGATAAGCGGTTTTATCATGAGTACGGTTGCCCCATGCCTGGACTTCCTGTAGATCACCAATTGCGCCATTGCGTACCAACTCAGAAACCCGGTCAAAATTCTCAATGGCATGTCGCTGAGTACCATGCTGGGTGGCCAGCTTGTCTTTATTTGCAAGGTATACTTTCCGCACCTCGCGTGCCTCTCCAACACTTTCTCCAACCGGTTTTTCGCAAAAAACATGCAATCCGCGGTTCATGGCCCAAATGCTGATAAATGCGTGGTGATGATCAGGAGTTGCTATTAAAACTGCATCTATATCCTTTTGCTCAAGACATTTGCGCCAGTCAGTATATTGTTTGGCTTTGGGATATTGAGCAGCCGCTAATGCCATATTGCCGGCATGTACGTCACAGATTGCCACCACGTTCTCGCTCGCCAAGGAATCATAATGCTGGCTACCGCGGCCATGAGCGCCGATCAGGGCTATATTCAGTTTATCCTGTACACTTTTCGCTGCATGAATACTTCCTGGAAGGATCCATAGACCAGCACCAGTTACGGCAGTAGACTTAACAAAATTTCTTCTTTTCATAATATCTGCATTTAGTCAGGGATTTAGGATTAGGAGTTAGCAAAATGCAAGTTAAGACCTTATTGCTTATGAGTCAAATTAGAAACAAAAGCTTATGTTTATACTTTTATAGATATGATACTTATATCAATCATCATGGCAGGTTTCTTTTCAGGAAATCCAACAAACGACCTACCCACGGTCGACCAGGTTGACATGAACAGGTATGCAGGCCTCTGGTACGAGATCGCGCGATTGCCCAACTCTTTTGAAAAAGGTCTCGAATGCGTTACGGCAAATTATATCCTGAAGGCAAACGGCAAAATTGGAGTCCTCAACAAAGGATATTCTGCAAAAAAAGAAGCCTTCAAAACAGCCAAAGGAAAAGCCTGGCTTCCCGATGATAATTATCCGGGGAGATTGAAGGTAAGTTTTTTCTGGCCATTCGCAGGTGACTATTATATCATATCGCTCGATAAAGATTACACCTATGCCCTGGTCGGGGATCCGTCCAGGAAATATCTGTGGGTACTTTCTAGAGCAAAGGAGCTCAATGATGTCACCTATTCGGAGCTGATGGAAACTGCCCGGGTTCATGGATTTGAAATAGATAAAATGATCCGGATTCAGCACAAGTGCAACTAAGACTGCGTGAAAAAAATCCTGATTACAGGGGGTACTGGACTGATAGGAAACCATCTTGGGTTAAGGTTGCAGGAAAAGGGATACCATGTAGCCATGCTTAGCCGTAGCGGCAATTCCGATATATCTTTTCCTGTATACCACTGGGACCCGGATAAAGATGAGATGGATGAAAAAGCCCTGGATCATGCAGACTACATCATACACCTTGCAGGCCTTAACATTGGTGAGAAAAGATGGACCCCCGGGAGAAAACAGCAGATACTGGAGAGCAGAGTCAAATCAGGAGAGCTTATTTACAAGGCCCTTGAACAAAGGGAACATAAGCCGCTGGCATTTATCACCGCTTCAGCCATAGGCTATTATGGGGCGGTGTCCACCGATACCATATTTGAAGAGACCGCTCCTGCCAACAGCGATTTTCTGGGCCGGATATGCGAAAGCTGGGAAGGGGTCGCTGACCGCTTCGAAGAAATTGGAATCAGGTCCATAAAGATCCGAACAGGCATTGTGTTCTCGAAACAGGGAGGAGCATTGTCCAGACTGAGTTTACCCATCAGGCTCGGAGTGGGAACCCCCATTGGAAATGGCTTACAATACATGCCCTGGATCCACATCGAAGATCTGTGTGGCATATTCATCCATTCCATAGAGAATCCACAATTGGCTGGAGCATTTAATGCAGTGGCCCCGGAGCATATCACAAACAAGGACCTTACTATAAAAATTGCCCGTGAACTGAAAAAAGCCCTGTGGTTGCCAAATATACCCTCAGGTATTATAAGACTCCTGTTTGGAGAAATGTCCGTGATGCTCTTGCATGGAAGCCGGGTTTCATCCGAAAAAATCAAGGCAGCGGGATTCAGGTTTCAATACCCCGAAGTAGCTCCGGCTTTAAGGCAGTTATATTCTAAATTACCTGTGAAATAGCAGGAGAATGTTTCTTTAAGTTTTCTTATCTTGCTTCGCACATTAATCAATTTATACGAACATGAAAAATATTGCATTTGTTCTTGCCCTTGTACTGTTCTCCTCGATGGCCATTGGTCAGAAGGTAAATTATTCCGGAGAATGGAAACTTAATGAGAGTAAAAGTCAACTGGGTTACGATTTCAGCCTTGCTCCGGCATCCATTTCCATAACACACACCAAGAAGGCCCTTGACCTGAAGACTGTCAATGTATGGGATGGCACAGAAGTAGTCAGTGAATCGCATATCACCCTGGACGGAAGTGAGACTGAAAATAAAGGTTTTGGGGAGAGTATTGCAAAATCAACAGCAGAAGTTGACAAGGCGACTAACGCGATCAAAATTGTAACCAAGGGATCCGCAGAAGGCGTTGGTGACTGGACCTCTACGCAAAACATGTTGCTTAAGGAAGGAAACCTGGTGATACAGTTTGAAGCTGTATCAGACATGGGTGAAATTGCAGAAACCTACGTTTTCGACAAGCAATAAATTTCCCTGTCCATTTGATAAGTTCCTGGACTATCAAATGAATATTATTTTAGCTTTGAGTAAATTGCTTGATTATGATGTTTAAAAGAGCTGTTTACCTGGCTGTATTTCTGATGTTTTCCCTGACTGCCGGTGCACAGATCAACTTGTACGTTGGCGGAAATTTGCAGGCCAATTATTCCTGGCTCAGGGGTGATGAACATACCTTTGAGCCAGGCTTTGGCGGCGGATTCAGCTTTGTGTACTGGGAATATGAGTACTGGTTCCTGAAAGCCGGCATCAACTACAACTACAAAACTTCTTCGGTGCTGGATTACCCCTACGATTATGGTGTTACAGTGGACAGTCCGGACGATAGAGTCACCATTAGCTATACGGAGCAATCCGCAGGGATCCCGATAACCATCTATTTCCGTCCCTATGAAAAGGGGCCCAACACCCTTCTGATTGCAGGCATGATGCAGGTAGGTGTGGTAGTCGGCCTGAAAGAGAACACGGAAGAGTATGGTGAGCTGGTGCTGAAAGGGACCGAGATAAAAGCCAGGACCAAGACCAACCTGGGTATCGGTGTTGGGTATCAGCGTCAGCTTGAACAGCATCTGTTCCTGAATATCGTTCCCTCCTTCAATGTGGACCTGCGATCGGTCAGGGCCTATAACTCTTTCATTCTCACGGCCGAATTGATATTTGGTATCTATTGACCAGTATTCTCCCCGGTAAAGCACATGATCTTATGTTTCCGGAGCTCTTTCCGGTAACCCACAGATGCGCCACCGGTGGTCCTGTCAAGTTCTTCCCAGAATTTTTTGCCATGATCGGGAAACCTGGTATGCGCCAATTCGTGGAGAATCACATAGTCGGAGAGTGCCTCGGGTATCATCATCAGCCAGCTGTTCAGGTTGATGCTTTTCCTGGCGGTACAGCTGCCCCACCTGGTCTTCATCCGCCTGATCTTAAGGCCAGTGATTTTATATCCGTGCGCTTCAGACAGCTTCGCCACCCGCTCGGGCAGATAATCTAAAGCCTCTTTCCGGAGAATTCTCCAAATAGCATCTTCGCTTCCCGAATCACCACTTTGTAGCCGGATGGAAAAATCCTTGCCCCTGATCCTGAGTGATTCTCCCTCGGAAGGCAATGAATCTCTGCAATACTTGCTATTCATCTGCTCCAGCTTCTTCAGCACCCAGTTTTGCCTGGATAAAAAGAAGGCTTCTGCCCTTCTCCAACTCACCATGCGGGGAACGGTCACCCTGAGCTCCCCCTGCTGATTAATCCGGATTGAAAAGTTTCTTGCCCGGGGATTGCGGGTGTACACAACCTCACCAATCCCGCGGTAATTCACAATATTTTGAGATTTATTCATTCAGATTGAACGGTTATACATAACTTTAGCGTTTGAAATAAAAACCCACATAATGATTCGTAAATTAATCATGCTCTTCGCTATACTGATCGGGACCGGATTTTACCTGTCTGCCCAGGAGCCCTGGTCGCTGGAAGTCTGCATTCAGTATGCCATGGAGAATAACATCCTGATCAAACAATCGGTTTTGAACACCGAATATAATCAAAACCTGCTGAAGCAGTCAAAACTGGGACAGATACCCAGTTTGAGCGGCTCCGGAAATTATAACTACTCCTGGGGCCGTGTCCTCGACCAGACGACTTATCGTTACTCCGACAATCAGTCGATCAACTCCGTCAACCTGGGGATCAGCTCCACAGCTAATCTTTTCAGCGGACTGAGGGTGAGAAAT
>SPBY01000443.1 GCA_004525825.1 Bacteroidia bacterium | reverse complement strand
CGCAGGGCGCTTCCCACCACAAAGACACTGGTATCGCCCACCCTGTAGTTCTTTCCATCGGCTTCCACGCCTTTGGCATGCATGGGCAGATCCCAACCGGCCACTCCGCTTTCTCCCTTTCCCACAGCCACCACCACCGCATCATAGCTTGTGCTCAGCTCTTGGAATATCTTCGCATCCACCTCCCTGTTCAGCTCAAAGCCTACTCCTGCAGCCCCGATCAAATCGATCTCCTTTTGAAGCACCGCTGCCGGAAGCTCCTCTTCATTCACCTCTTTGCGGAGGCTTCCTCCCGGCTTCCCGTTCCGGTCGATCACCTGGCACTGGTGTCCCTTCAGGGCCAGGTAGTAGGCTGCAGCCAGTCCGGCCGGACCGGCACCGAGGATGGCCACTTTCTTACCGCTGGATATTGCCGGTGCGGGTTGCCACGGGGCTCCTCCAGCCATATCTTCATCACCGGCATATCTTTTCAACAGGCAGATCGATACCGCTTCATCGATAGATCTCCGGCGGCACGCCCCTTCGCAGGGAGCGGAACATATCCTGCCCAGCACCGACGGCAGGGCAATGTCTTTTTTAACCACCCTAAGTGCCTCTGCAAACTTCCCCTGTGCCAGCAGGCGATTCATCAGGGGGATGTCCATGTGGGCCGGACAGGTGACCTGGCATGGGGCTTCACAGTCGCCCACGTGTTCGCTTAGTAAAAGTTCCAGAGACGTTTTCCGGGCCTCCCTCACCTCGTCGTCCATGGAGATGATGTCCATCCCATCCTCCGCTGGAAGGGAGCATGAAGGACGGATTCTCCCGCTTATTCGGTCCTTTACCACGCAAACCATGCAGGAGGTAAAGTGCTCGGCATTCTCCAGGTGGCACATGGAAGGCACTTCAGTGCCGGACTCACGGATCACCTCCATCAGCAGTGCCCCTTCGGCCGCCTTCACCTCCTTGTTATCGATCTTCAGTTTTATCATCCCTTGCTCTGCACTTCTATATTATAATCACTGCGTTTTCCGGACAAACCTGTTTGCATCCGTCACACTTGATGCAAAGCTCGTTGTCCACTACGTGTTTCTCATGGGGTTTAAAGGCGATGGCATCTACCGGACAGTCCTGGGCGCAAAGAGTACACCCGATGCAGTCGTCTGTAATCTCATACCTGATCAGTTCCTTGCACTTTCCGGCCGGACATTCTCCCCGAATGTGTGCCTCATACTCCTCCCTGAAATACTTGAGGGTGGAAAGAATGGGATTGGGTGCGGTGCCACACAGTGCGCAAAGGCTCCCCTTTCGGGTCCAGTCAGCCAGGCTCTCCAGGTTCTCCAGATCCTGTTCTGTCCCTTTCCCCGCGGTAATCTTTTCCAGGATCTCAAGCATTCGCTTGGTTCCGATGCGTCCGAAGCTGCACTTGCCACAGGACTCGTTCTGGGTAAAAGTGAGAAAATAGAGGGCAATATCGACCATGCAATCGGCATCGTCGAGCACCACCAGTCCACCCGATCCCATCATGGCGCCCACCTCTTTCAGCGACTCAAAATCGATGGGAGTATCGGCCAACCTGGCGGGAACACATCCGCCCGACGGTCCACCAATCTGTACCGCCTTGAAAGTCCTTCCTCCGGCCACCCCTCCGCCGATCTCTTCCACCACCTCTCTCACGGTCATTCCCATGGGCACCTCTATGAGTCCGCCCCTGGCCACTTTCCCTGCCAGCGCGAATACTTTGGTGCCCCTCGACGACTCGGTCCCGATGCGGTTAAATGCCTTCGCTGAATTTTTCAGGATATAGGATATCTGGGCAAAGGTGTCTGTATTGTTGATCAGGGTGGGCTTTCCCCACAATCCCTTCACAGCAGGGAAGGGAGGTCTGATCCGGGGAAATCCTCTTTTCCCTTCGATGGACTCCATCAGCGCGGTCTCCTCGCCGCACACAAAGGCCCCCGCTCCCTGGTAGACCGAAAGTTCGAAGTCGAACCCGGTACCCATGATGTTTTTTCCCAGGTATCCCTTTTCCCTGGAGATCTCAATGGCCTGCAGCACCCGTGTCACGGCCAGGGGATATTCGGCCCTGATGTAGAGGATTCCTTCGTCAGCGCCCACCGCATACCCTGCAGCCACCATCCCCTCGATGATCCGGTAGGGGTAAGATTCCAGCAGCATCCGGTCCATAAAGGCACCCGGGTCGCCTTCATCGCCGTTGCAGATTACATATTTCTTGTCGCTCTTCTGTTGGGCCACCAGCTCCCATTTTCGGCCCGACGGGAAACCACCGCCTCCCCGGCCGCGGATCCCGCTATCTTTGATCTCTGTGATCACCTCTTCGGGGCTCATCTGCTTCAATACTTTGGCCAGCCCTTTGAAACCATTCCGGCTCAGGTATTCATCCACGTCAAGGGGATTGATGACCCCCCGGAACTCGGTGGCCATGGGAATCTGCTTATCGAGGAAAAGAGAAACATGCTTCTCCCGGACATCCAGCGAATATCGCTCCACTCCCATCCACCGGCTGTCGTCCCGGATAGTATCGGCTGCAATGAGCAGCTTATTGGTCATTCTTTTTAAAAAGCCTGCAGGCTGAAAGTGCTTTTGCACGATCTGGTCCACGTCCTCTGCCTTCACTTTGGAGTAAAGGGTAGGTTCGCCCTCGGTGGGGACAATCTCCACCAGCGGTACCTGGTGGCACATGCCCACGCAACCCACATGCTTCAACTTTACATTCAATCCATTGCGGTCGATGGTATCCTTCACCGCATCCCTGATTTCATCGCTGCCGCTGGCCACACAACAGGAACCAAGTCCAATCCGTATCTCCCCCTTTACTTCGCCCCCACCGGCCAGTTTGAACTTCCTTTTGCCCGATTCTCCTTTCTGACTCTCAAAATCCTTGATTATGGAACCCACCTGTGCGGTGGATACATGGCCGTAGGTGACCTGGTCGATCTGGACCACCGGGGCCAGGGTGCAGCATCCCAGGCAGTTGACCTTTTCAATGGTATAGGAGCCAGACAAGGTGGTATCCTCCCCCTTGTCCAGTCCCAGTTCCCGCTTCATGGCATCGTACACCTGACCAGCCCCTTTCACGTGGCAGGCAGTGCCCACACATACCTTGATTATGTGTTCACCGGCCGGGGTAAACCTGAATTGGGAATAGAAACTGGCCACTCCCACGATCCGTGCCGGGGTGATCTCGGAAATCTCACACACCCTGCGTAATGCCTCTTCGGGCAGGTAGTTGTACTTCTCCTGAATGGCCTGAAGAATGGGTATGACAGAGCTCTGCCCGCCTCCCAACTCATCCACCATCGCATCTATATCAAGTAATTCTAAATCCACGTTTTATACTAACCATTAAGCCTTAACGCCTGTAAACCGAGCCTGCGAGCTCAGCGTAGCTAACCAGGCTACTAAGCAACTAAAACTTGCTCTGCAAGTTTTAGTTGCCAATACAATATAAATTTTCCTTGCCCCTGAGGTAGATCACTCCATCTGCAAAAGCCGGGAGTGCAAAACCCCCTTCGCCCAGTTCCGGCTCCGCTATCACGGTACCAGTGCGATCGGCCTTGATAAT
>SPBY01000421.1 GCA_004525825.1 Bacteroidia bacterium | reverse complement strand
ACATTTCCGTCCATGGAGAAGACACCGTCGGTGACTATGATTCTGAAGCGTTGATCCTGCGCTGCCACCAGCTGCTTCTCCAGGTCCTCCATGTCGGCATTGTTGTAACGGTAACGCTGGGCCTTGCATAGCCTGATCCCGTCGATGATGGAGGCGTGGTTCAGGGAATCGGAGATGATAGCATCTTCTGCTGTGAGCAGGGGCTCAAATACTCCGCCATTGGCATCAAAACATGCTGCATAGAGGATGGTATCTTCGGTACCAAAATAGGAAGCAATCTTCTGTTCCAGTAGTTTATGCAGGTCCTGGGTCCCGCAGATGAACCTGACCGACGACATCCCATATCCATGAGAATCCAGGGCATCTTTGGCAGCTTGCACCAGCTCGGGGTGATTGGAAAGGCCCAAATAATTGTTGGCACAAAAATTCAATACCCTCTGGCCGCTTTCCAGTTCGATTTCGGCCTCCTGGGAGGAGGTGATGATCCTTTCAGATTTAAACAGTCCGGCTTCGCGAATATTATCAAGTTCGCTGGACAGGTGCTCCTTTATTTTACCGTACATCTCTATTATTTTAGTTTGTTTTGTATCTCTTTCAACATGATCCTGGACATTCGCTCCAGGTCGTAATTTTGCTTAAAGCCCCAGTCCTTCCGGGCCAGTGAGTCATCCACACTTTGAGGCCAGGTGTCGGCAATTTCCTGCCGGAAATCGGGACGGTAGGTGATATTAAATCCTGGAATTTCCTTCCGGATTTCTCTGTATACCTGGTCGGGTGTGATGCTCATGCCCCCCAGGTTATAGGCACAGCTGATGCTTAGGTCTGAACGACTGGCCTCCATCAGCTTAACGGTGGCGGCAATAGCATCGGGCATAAAGAGCATGGGCAAGGCTGTATCTTTGTTCAGGAAGCATTCATAGGAGCCGTTCCGGATGGCCTGGTAAAAGATCTCCACTGCATAATCGGAGGTGCCTCCCCCGGCTTCGGTTTTGTAAGAGATCAGGCCCGGGTAGCGCAGACTTCTTACATCCACCCCAAATTTGTTGAAGTAGTAATCGCACCACCGTTCTCCGGCCAGTTTGCTGATTCCATAAACGGTGACCGGTTCCATGACCGTGAGCTGGGGAGTATCGGTACGCGGGGTGGTCGGACCGAAAACAGCGATGGAACTGGGCCAGAAAACCTTTTTCACCTCCTCCACCATTTTGGCCACTTCCAGGATATTCATCAGGCTCTCCATGTTGATTTTCCATGCCTGGGTGGGAAGCTTTTCAGCATTGCCGGAGAGCACCGCTGCCAGGTGATAGATCTGGTTGATTTTGTGACGGATGATAAAATGGATCAATTGCTTATCGTCCATCACATCCAGGATCTGGAAGGGTCCGCCCTCCATAATATCCGGAGGGGCCTGCTTGACATCTGTTGCAAATACATGTTCACTGCCGTAGGCCTTTCGCAGTTCAATCACCAGCTCTGATCCGATTTGTCCCGCAGCCCCAATTACCAGGATGTTGTCCATGAAAAATAGGAATTAAATAAGAATACGAAATTAGGGGTTTCTGCTTCCCAAAAAAAATGATAAAGAACATCCTTTTCATATATTTGTCCAATGAACCAGAACCTCCGGGTAAGATTTGCACCCAGTCCCACAGGCCCCCTACATATCGGCGGACTTCGGACCGCCCTGTTCAATTACCTGTTCGCCAAGAAAAACGGGGGTACATTCATACTACGCATTGAAGATACCGACCAGACCAGGTTTGTGACGGGTGCAGAGGACTACATCCAGGAGGCGCTTGAATGGTGTGGATTGATCCCCGATGAAGGTCCCCGCCAGGGAGGAGGTTTCGGGCCTTACCGGCAGTCGGAACGAAAGAACAAGTACAAGAAATATGCCCTGCAACTGCTTGGAACGGGAGACGCCTACTATGGTTTTGATACCCCGGAGGAGTTGGATGCCTTACGCCAGGAGCATGAATCGCGGGGCGAGACCTTTGTCTATGATGCCCGTGTGAGGGAATCCCTGAAGAACTCACTGACCATGGATAAGCAGGAGGTGGATCAACTGATTAGCTCCGGAACACCCTATGTGATCAGGTTCCGCTTTGAACCGGGCACTGAGATCCACATGGATGATATGGTGCGCGGAGAAGTCATAGTCAACAGCTCGACCCTCGACGATAAGATATTGTTTAAATCTGATGGCATGCCCACCTACCACCTGGCCAACGTGGTGGATGACAATTTAATGGCTATTTCACACGTAATCAGGGGAGAAGAGTGGCTGCCATCCCTTCCCCTGCATGTTGCGCTCTACCGGGCTTTCGGCTGGGAGCACCTGATGCCCAGGTTTGCCCATCTGCCGCTGATCCTGAAACCCACTGGCAAGGGAAAACTGAGCAAAAGAGATGGAGAGAAGGGGGGATTTCCTGTATTCCCGCTGGAGTGGCACGATCCTGTTTCGGGAGCGATATCTCCGGGTTACCGGGAGGAGGGTTACCTGCCCCAGGCTTGTATAAACCTGCTGGCCCTGTTGGGCTGGAATCCGGGGACCGAGCAGGAGATTTTTAGCCTGGATGAGCTGGTAGACGAGTTTCAGCTGGAAAAGGTGGGGAAATCAGGTTCCCGCTTTGATCCGGAAAAATCCCTTTGGTTCAACCATCAGCATATCCAGTTGATGGAAGAGAGTGAACTGATCAAGGCCTTTCAGTCGGTATTGCTTTCCTCCGGTGTGGAGACCACCAAGGGAAGGATCGCAGTACTTGTTCCCATCATCAAGCCCAGGATCAATTTTATTCATGAAATCTGGGATGAATCCTGGTTCTTTTTTCACGCCCCCGATGCTTATGATCCTGAGGTGATCAAGAAATGGTGGAAGGAAGATACGCCACAGAAAATGGAGCTCCTGTCAGCAGCCCTTGAGAAGTGTGAAACATTGACTCCTGAATCTGTGGAGACCCTAGTGAAGGGCACGATTACTGAAAATGAGTGGGGGATGGGGGCCATTATGAATGTTTGGAGGCTTTTGCTGGTGGGTGCAGCCAAGGGACCCGGACTCTTCGACCTGGCAGCCTTTCTGGGCAGGGAAGAGGTCATTGACCGGATGGCAAAAGGGATTAAACAGATTGAAGATAACCGTTAAGAATAAGACTTTATGAAGACAGACCAGAAGATCTTTATCAATATCCACGGACATCGCCAGGCCAATAACATCCAGGAATGGGTGATGATGAACCTCTTTGCCAGGGACTTTCCTCCCGACGACATTGAAAATGGATTCTATTCGGTAGGGTTCCACCCCTACAACGTAGGCAAAGTGAATGAGGAAGAAACCCTGGAAAAGGTGAGGCACGCCATCAAACATCCAAGGGTATTGGCGGTGGGGGAAGTCGGGCTCGACAAATCCATCGAGGCGCCCATTGAGGTTCAGATGCGGATTTTTGAAAAACAGGTGGAAATTGCCGAATCGGCCAACCTTCCCGTGGTGCTTCATGTGGTCAGGGCCTTCAATGAAATGATTGAATTTTCAAAATCGCACCAGCCTTTGGTCCCGCTGATTATTCACGGATACAATGGGAGTGCTGCGATGGCCGAAGATCTGGTAACGGCCGGTTTCCTGATCTCCTTTGGTGAGGCCATTGCGGGCGAACACTCCAAGATTGTTGAGGCCCTGCAGAGGGTTCCGGTGGAGAAACTTTTCCTGGAAACCGATGAAGGACTCCTTGACATCAGGGAGATCTACCATTT
>SPBY01000407.1 GCA_004525825.1 Bacteroidia bacterium | reverse complement strand
TTGGATTCTTACCGGGGAGAGGTGAGTTTCGGAGCCTGGTTAAAGCGGATCATGATCAACAAGGCTCTTGATTTTCTCAGGTTAAAAAGAGAACAGCTCTCACTGGAAGATGCGGGAGAGATCAGGGAGATGGCAGAGGAAGAAGCTGAGGATGTGGAATATAAATACACATCCGAAACCATTAAGAAAGCCATCTATGCCCTTCCTGAGGGATACAGAATAGTACTTTCACTGATTCTGCTGGAGGGCTACGACCACGAAGAGGTTTCATTGATCCTGAATATCTCAAATGCCACATCAAGAACACAATACCACAGGGCGAAAAAGAGATTGATCGAACTGTTAAAGCATACAGAAGAGGACCATGACTGAATTTGAAAAATACATCAAAGAGCAAGGAATACAGCTCGATTCCGATCGTCCCAACCCGGGGCACGAGGAGCGTTTCCTTCAGAAGCTGGACAGGCATTTTGCTCAGCCACCGGTGAGGAAGATCCGTGTCAGACATATGCTCCAGGTGGCTGCCTCACTGGCTATTATTCTCACTTCTGCCGTATTGCTTCTCAGGCAATCGGGTGGTGGTGAACAGGCCGGAAAAGAGATTCCGGCGGCCATGATAGAAGCAGATTTCTATTATGCCTCACAGTTGGATGAAAGGTATGAGCAGATCAGCGAATTTAATTTTGAGAATGAAGAAGAGAAGACCGTTTTGCTGAATGAATTGAAAGACCTGGAATCCTACCAACAGCAGTTGATGGACGACTTTGAGGCCAACCCCGACGACGATCGAGTCATTAATGCCCTGATCCGGCACTACCAGGTGAAACTGGAAGTGATGGACCAGATCATCATACAATTGAACCAAGTAAAATCAGAAACTTCTGAAAAACATGAAAAAAAGAGTATTTAAATCGAAAAGTTTGCTCCTGTCACTGCTCCTGATTGTTACAGTAAGCTTTTCTCTTTCTGCCCAAGATGCGAAAAAGGAATACACCGAAACCTATGATGTAAGCCAGGGGGTGACCCTGAACACTGATACCAAGTATTCAGATGTGGAATTGCTTACCTGGGACAAAAGTGTGGTGGATATCCTGGTAGAAGTTGAGGTGGAAGCTTCATCCACTTCCAGGGCGGAATCTGCGCTGGAAAAAATTGATGTGCGGATCGGCAAATCGGGGAATATCATCTCCCTGGTGACAGAGTTTGAGAATGACTGGTCGAGAAATGTGAAAACAAAGATTAAAATTACCATAAAGGCCCCTAAATGGGTAAACCTGGACATGAACAACTCTTATGGAGACCTGTTTATCCAGGAAGCTACAGGCCTGGTTCTGCTGGATCTGAGATATGGAAATATGAAAGTCGGAAGCCTCAGCCGGGGGAACGAAAAACCCTACAGTCAGATAGATATGGCCTATTCCAATGCTGAAGTTGATGAACTGGGATGGCTGGAACTGGAGATCTCCTATTCCGATATGCAGATCAATACCTCCAAGATGCTTTTTGTAGAAAACAAATACTCCAAACTTTCAGGGGAAAAGGCCGGAGGGATCATCGCCGAAGGTGCCTATGACAAGTACACTTTCGAGGAGGTCGATAGTTTTGTTGGAGAAATTAAATACTCCGGAATTAAATTCGGAAGGCTGAATAATACCCTCGATCTCCATTCGAGCTATACCAATGCAAAGATTGGTACGCTCTCAAAGGGATTTGATAAGGTGGAGGCTTCCCTATCCTATGGCGGCCTTACCATTGGCCTGGAGCCTGGAGCCTCCTTCAAGTTCGAAGGCGAAGCCAAATACGGAAGTGTCAATATCGCTGGCGGCGACCGTCTGAGTAAAACCAAGGAGAATAGCAATGAGAGGGTTTGGGGCAATGTGGGTTCCAATCCGAAATCAAGCATACACGTCATTACCAAGTACGGAAATTCGAATTTTGAGTAGAACCTTTACTTGCATCCTTAATACACTCCCGGATTTTTTATAAATTCGGGAGTGTTTTTTTATACTCCAAATACTTTCCCATCATGAACTACCGAAACCTGTTAACCATCCTTGGCTTCCTGGCCATCTTCTTCACCGCATGCAAAGCTCCTGCAGATCACACTTCAAGCAGCAAAGCTATAGCTCCAGAGGCCTTTGACTATGCTTTGGTGATACACGGAGGTGCAGGAAACATGAATTTTCAGAACCTCCCCGAGGAGAACCAGAACATATTTAAACAGGCGCTGGATAGTGCCCTGCAACTGGGGCTGGATTTACTGAAGGAGGGAGGCACCAGCGTGGATGCTGTTGAGGTGGTGATCCGGTACATGGAAGACAACCCCTTGTTCAACGCGGGGCGTGGAGCCGTCTTCACCAGTGAAGGTAAAAATGAGCTGGATGCATCCATCATGAGCGGAAGGGACCTGAATGCGGGGGCAGTGGCCGGTGTGACCGATATCAGGCACCCCATTTCGGCTGCCCGGGCAGTGATGGAGCAGTCGGAACATGTGATGTTCGCCGGGAAAGGGGCCTCGGTGTTTGCAGAACAGGTGGGGCTGGAGATGGTGGATCCCTCCTGGTTTTATACTGAAAAAAGCTTTAATACCCTCCAGCGAGCCCTTGAGAATGAGAAGCATGGTACCGTGGGATGTGTGGCTCTGGATAAGGAGGGTAACCTCTGTGCGGGAACCTCCACCGGGGGGATGACCAATAAGAAATTCGGACGAATCGGGGATTCTCCCATCATCGGGGCAGGTACCTATGCCAACAACGCTACCTGTGGTGTATCGGCCACCGGACACGGAGAATACTTTATTCGCTGGACCGTGGCCCACCAGATTTCTGTTTTGATGGAATACAAGGGCTATGATGTGGAGACCGCGGCAAAAGAGGTAGTGGAAAAGCAGCTGGTGGAAGTGGGTGGAAGCGGCGGTGTGGTATGCCTGGACAAATATGGACATCCGGCCATGGTAACCAACACCAGCGGCATGTTCAGGGCCTATGGCAATTCCGATGGAGAACGCCTCGTGGCCATTTTTAAATAGTTTGCTTCCATGAGAAAGCAGTATTTCTTCCAGCCATCGGACCATGGATTCCATGCATGGGATGTGGATCGATTGGTAGAATACATCAGGGATAAGCCCGTAATTTCTGTGAAATTAGAAGATATCGCCGAGCTTGATGAGAATTTCTGGTACCAAGGTGAAACGGATGTCCCCACCGTTCGATCCATGGTTCAGCATTTTCAACTGGTCAAGGACACTGAGCTGGAGTATCCCATCATTCTTTCGGTACAGGGAAGGGTAATGGACGGGATGCACAGGGTGGCCAAAGCTCTCTTACTGGGGCATACAGAGATCCACGCTGTGCAGTTTGAAGCGGACCCACCACCCGATTATACCGATGTATTTCCGGACGATCTCAACTATTAGTATTACTATTACTCATCATAAAATAAAATCATGAAGAAGCTATTTTTTATCCTTTTTGCTGCTGTAATCTTTTCGGCCTGCCAGACTGGCCAGGCGATACCTTAAAGGCCATTGAACACTTTAATAAGGCTTTTGAAATAGGGGAGAGTCCCCTCACGAAAGAAAAACTGAATGCCCTGGAAAAAGCGCAGTAGTCTGGTTCAAGGGTGGGCTATCCTCGAAGAATTTTGTTAGCTTACTAATCCTATTATAAATTCAGGATTGGAAGAAGTACTGTTAAAAATAGGGTTTAAATTAAAATGGAAACTATGAAAAGTAACTCACTGAAACGGAAATTTGCATTTGCTTTAATCGTGTTTTTTGCAGGGATTTTGACTCATGCATTTTCGCAAGTCCCAGCCTCCCTGGAAAAAGAATTGATA
>SPBY01000719.1 GCA_004525825.1 Bacteroidia bacterium | reverse complement strand
TGGAGGGAGTTCTATGCCAAAGAAGCGCTGGGAATCCGGACCTGGGATCTTTACAAGTATGTATTAGGCGCACTGAAAGGGGAGATGGCCGGATTGCTCTCCATCGGGGGGGACGAGTACATAGAGCAGGACGGCAAGAATAATAAGAACCGCTTCAAACCGGTGGTGAAATTCCTTGGACCCTTTGAATTAAAAGCGGGCCAGAGCCGGAGCCACACTTTTACCATGCCCAACTATGTGGGTTCGGTAAAAACCATGGTGGTGGCCAGTGATAAGGGGGCTTATGGCCTTACCGAGAAAGCCACCCCGGTGAAGAAACCGCTGATGGTTCTGGCTACCCTTCCCCGGGTAATCAGTCCGGGGGAGACCGTCACTCTGCCGGTAACCGTATTTTCCATGGATCCCAAGGTGAAGAACGTGACCGTCGAGGTAAAGACCAATAATCTGTTCAGCATAGAGGGACCCTCCTCCCGGAAGATCACCTTTGACAGGGAAGGCGACCAGGTGGTGGACTTCACTCTGAAGGTGGCCAAAGGAATTGGTGCCGGGCAGGTGGAAGTTATCGTTAAGAGTGGGATGCACAGCGCCAGCGATCTGATCGATCTTCAGGTAAGAATGCCCAATCCGCGGATCACTACCACCTTGAATGAAATGGTGGAGCCGGGCAAGACCTGGAAAAGTAGTTATGAGGCAGTGGGACTGGCCGGGACCAACCACGGAGTGCTGGAGGTATCGGTCATTCCACCCATGAACCTGGAGCAGAGGCTGAAGTATCTGATGCAATATCCCCACGGATGTGTAGAGCAGACTACTTCGGCGGTGTTCCCACAGCTCTTCCTGCATCGCTTCCTGGAACTGGATGCAAAGCAGAAGAGTGAGATACAGGATCACATATCCTCTGGGATCAACAAGCTTAAATCCTTCCAGACCTCTAACGGGGGACTCACCTACTGGCCCGGATCCTATGACAATGTGAGTGAGTGGGGGACCAGCTACGCCGGGCATTTTATGCTTGAGGCCGAGGCACTGGGTTACAAGCTTCCCCTGGGATTTGTCAGCAACTGGGTCAAATACCAGAGTGGAATGGCCAATAGCTGGGACCGGGAGACTAATTACTATGGATACCGTCGAAGCCATGAGATCAACCAGGCTTATCGCCTCTACACCCTGGCCCTGGCCAAAAAACCAGCTCTGGGTGCCATGAACCGAATGAGAGAGATGAAGGAGTTGACGGCGACTGCCCGATGGACCCTGGCCGGTGCCTACCTCCTGATAGGGAAGAAGGAGGTTGCAGAGCAACTGGTGGCCGGATTAAGCACCTCGGTAGCATCCTACCGGGAGCTAAGCTATACCTATGGAAGTTCGCTGCGCGACCAGGCCATGATTCTTGAAGTGGTCACCCTGATGGGAGACAGGGTTCTGGCAAAGAAGCTGGTGGAGGAAGTGGCCGGACAATTGGCCTCCGGGGACTGGTACAGCACCCAGACCACTGCTTATGTCTTGATGGCCATTGGAAAATTTGTGGGTGAATCGGATGCTTCCGGAACCATGGAGTTTAGCTATACGCTCAATGGACAAATGCAGACGGTAAATGTCAATGCCCCCATGCTTAGGCTGGAGCTTCCCTTTGAAGGAGAACAGGGAGGGAGCATAGAACTGGACAATACAGACTCGAGGACCCTCTTTGTGAATATGCAGCTCGACGGAATCCCGCTGGATCAGCAGGTGGCAAACGAGACTAGTGACATTAATATGGAGGTGCGCTATTTCAACATGGAAGGCAATCCTATAGATCCCTCACGTTTGGAACAGGGGACCGACTTCGTGGCGGAGGTAAGCCTTTCTCATCCCGGGATCCGGGTGAATTACAAGGAGCTGGCACTGACGCAGATGTTCCCGTCAGGATGGGAGATCCGGAATCTGAGGCTCGACAATATTGAGTCGTCCAGGGTCAAGAGTCAGCCCGACTACCAGGATATCCGCGACGACCGGGTGTATTCTTATTTCGGATTGGACAAGGG
>SPBY01000075.1 GCA_004525825.1 Bacteroidia bacterium | reverse complement strand
TTTCAATAAGTTGATCAATGTCAGGCAGATCACGGATTTTTTCTATATCAATCCCAACTTCTGCATCACATGAGAATACAAACACACAGAGATCATGCGAATTGGAAAGATTAAAACAAAGAGAGGGGTCATTTATTAGATAGGGTTTGCCCTTTTGACGAGCACCAATATTCACATCTGACGGGTTTATCTCCAGGTATGAAGACAGAAGCATCCTCAACACAGCCTGGGATATTATATATCTATGCTGTGTCGACGCGAACTTATAGTTTGATGCTCTCTTTTTTTCTTCAAGGGACAAAACCGATAGCAAGCGCTCCACCTGGTCTGCTGAAACATCAAGTGAAGCAGTCCACAGGTGAATCTCTCCCTTCAGCGGATATGGGAGATGCGATGTTTCAAGTTGATCCAATAATAAAACATCCCTTAGGTAATCAGGATATCCTGATCGCTCAGCCATTGGTAAATTCCATTAATTCCTCAGAGATTAATTCCAGGAGTTCTTCCTTGTTATCCCGGCAGAAAAGGTGACTTCCTTTGACCCTGAAAAACCTGAATTCACCCGATGTATGTTTCTTCCACGCCATGATCTGTTCCTCGGAAAATACAGTATCCTCCTTTCCAGCCAATGCTGTCAGAGAACAATTCAGGGGTTCATCCTCGTAATATACATATCTTTTACCCAGAAGTATATCGGCACGAAGAGCCGGAAGCATCTCATTAATCAATTCTCTGTTCTGAAGCACAGATTCAGGAATTTCCAGTGATCGAAGGTGGTTGAGGATATTGGGTATATTCTTCTCCATATACACCTCATCATCGTCAATGGCATCCAGGAATTTAAAAGGACTCACCAGGTGTGGTGATCTCCATCCGCCCACAATAAATTTAACAGGCTGTATGCCCTTTTCCTTTCTCAGGTATCTTGCCAGTTCCAGTCCGATCCCTGCCCCTGCGCTGTGACAATAAAATGCAATGGGGCAGTTTAGCAAAGGATCGATCATATCCGAAATGGTTTTGACCAGATCGAGGTAATTGTCAAAGGGTTTTTCGGCCATCCGCTCTTCTCTTCCCGGATACTGAATGGCACAAACCTCAATTCCGTCCTGCAAAGAGTCACTCCAGCTCTTATAAACAGAAGCGCCTCCGGCAAAATAGGGAAGACAGAAGAGGCGCATCCTGGGATTATCTATCAACTTTGAACGCAGCACCCATTTATCCAATTCTGTTTTCTCATCTCCATGTCCATCCCCGCTCGAGAGCTGCCCATTCATTTCGTTCAGGATCTGCTCTGCCATTTCCCTGAGGCTCGGCCCTTTCATGATCCGCATCATGGAGTAATCCACGGCCACACTGCCCTGAATCCAGTTCCTGAGCTGATTGGCCATCAGCGAATCCAGTCCATATTTTGTAACCGGTTCGGTTGGATCTACCTTTTCTGCCGAAGACCCCAGTACCCTGGCAAAAGTATCCCTCAAGTGAGTAACCAATATATCTGATTGTTCCTCCTTATCCAACTCCTTTAACGCTGCTATCAATCCGCCAACTCCTGATCCGGATGATGAAACCGCCGACAACTCCTTCTCTTTGATCAGATGACCAAAACGGCTTGTCTTACAGGAATGAGGATAAAAATTTCCCACCATTTCCCAGTCAGAATCGGTGGCCACCCGCTGAACCGGATTGGTAAGCAGCATCTGCTCCAGGATATCAGTTGATTGCTTCAAGGTAAAGGTTTTCCATCCCTGCTTGTACAGCAATCCGCCCACATTTCCGCTTCGGGCAACAAATCCTACATCGCCCAGCACCCCCCAGTTGATGGTCATAGCAACCATTCCCCTGGATCGCCTGAAATGTGCGAAATTTTCCAGGAAACTGTTTCCAGCCACATAACTCACCTGTCCGGGATTACCATAAATTGAGGAAATAGAGGAGTAAAGCACAAAATGATCCAGCTCCATCTCCTGAGTCGCTTCATGCAGCAGCCAGCATCCGATGCTCTTGGTCCTGAACACCTTCAGATACCGCTCCTGGTCTATTTCAGGTATACTTCCGTCATCCAGCACCATGGCCGCATGCTGCAATCCTTTCAGCGGAGGCATTTTGTCCTTCACCTCGTCCATGATGCGGTTCACATCTTCCCTGTTTGATACATCCCCTTTTGCGATCATTACATTCACACCCCGCTCTCGCATACTCTTAATGATTTCTTTCTCGTCATCACTCCTGGGGCCAGACCTGCTCACCAATACAAGGTATTTTGCTCCCTTTGTGGTCATCCAATCAGCCACGGCAAGTCCAAATCCAGAACATCCCCCAGTGATTAAATATGAAGCCTTCTCTTTAAAACGGATCTCCTTGGGCGGGGCTACCCGGAGTTCACCTTCCATGTGTATAACGATTTTGCCAATGTGCCTGGCGCCTGCCATAAACTGAAATGCTTCCCTGATTTCTGACACTGGGAATACAAGCGATGGATGTACAGGAAATTTATTATCAACGAAGAAATCGATGGCTTCCTGGAAGAGCTCACCACTAAATTGATCTTTCTGTTTGAATAGCCTGTCCACATCCACTCCAAAATAGGCGAGGTTATTGCCAAATGGCTGAAGTCCAAGCTTGCTGTTGCGATAAATATCTGTTTTGCCAATCTCAACAAACCTGCCGTATGGCGACAGGCACCTGATGCTCTTATAGATGGCTTCTCCAGAAAGGGAATTGAGCACGATATCCACGCCCTCTCCACCAGTTAGTTCCATAAGTTGGTCGGCAAACTCCAGGGTACGAGAGTTAAAAATATTTTCAGGCTTAACCCCTATACTTTCAACGTATTTCCTCTTTTCTTCATTGCCTACTGTAGCATAAATCTCAGCACCAGCAGCATTGGCAATATGTATGGCAGCAATGCCAACTCCTCCTGCGGCTGCATGAATAAGGATCTTCTCCCCTTTTCGAATGCGACAGAGATGCACAAGGGAATAATAGGCAGTCACATAAACAACAGGCAATGTGGCAGCTTCCGGGAAGCTGATATTTTCAGGCTTTTGCACCACATGACACGCCTTTGGATAGGCAAATTTACCCAGGCAGGAGGGAGCCGTGGCCATCACTTCATCACCCACTTTAATATCCTGAACATCTTTACCGACAGCAGTAACGATTCCAGCACATTCCAATCCCATTGTCTTTCCGAACAATCCACCACTGATGGCATCGTCGGAAAGTAGTCCCATGGACAACATGATGTCGCGAAAATTTAGTGCTGAAGCCTTGATGTTCACTTCCACCTCATCCTCACCGGGTTCCCTTCGGGACGTCTCCCTGACCACCAGGTTATCCAGGACTCCATAATCATCGATGGTCAGTGTGTATGCTGAATCCCCGGCGGATACATTCCGCAGGGCTCGTTGAGCTATATTATCAGTGGATATTCTTTCCAGCCTGTTGATGAAGCGCTTTTTACCTCTGAAGGCGATCTCATCCTCGTTATCACCTGCCAGTATCTCTTCGATGAATGCATCAATTTCTGATTCCAAAACAGGATGACTGAAATCGACCATGGTTGAATTGAAAACTGGAAATTCATTAATAATCACCCTGTTCACCCCCCTCAGTCCGGCCTGGGATAGCTGAACTGTTTTGGGTATACCTCCAACTGATTGTGCTCCGGAAGTGATCATCCAGATTTCCGGATTGTGATCGTAATTGGTGGCATTCAAATGTTTCATGATATTCATCATCGCAACAGATGATTGCACCTCTGCTTCAATGATGTGATCCACATTCAGCTGCTCGTTTGAAACCGAATCTAAGCCCCACAGGAAGATCATTCCCTGAAAATTACCCTTTTCAGCAAGCATGTCGATGATCTTGTTTACATCGTCCTGACTACGCGGATCAATCTCAAATTCCGTTTCACTGATCTTCTGATAAAGCCCGGCACGCTTCACCATATAAGACTGTTTATCCATTGCAGCCAGCCTGGACTGCATGATCTCTGCCACACCCTTATCATCAGCAAACACCAGCCAATCTGCCTGGCCAAGCTTTGGAGACTCCTCCAATGCTTTGTTGGTCAGGTCAAGCTTCTCATTCCGGGCCAGAATCACACTCTGACAGGATGAATCATTCTTTTCAAAGTCACTGTAATGAGCTACATCAGTTAATCCTTCGCTCTCAAGCACGGTTTTCCAGCGATCTGGTCCCATGGTAGCATGGTCCGGCCGTATATCCGTATCTTCAAACAACCACCATCCTTCGGTCATTCCAAAAATAAAATCCAGGTAGACAGGAGAATTGGTCACCTCCAGCATGAGCAGGATTCCTTCTGAAGCAAGCAAGCGCTTCACATGTCCTAAACTTGTCTTCAGGTTCCGGGTGGCGTGAATTACATCAGAGGCAATAACCAGGTCAAATGAATTGATATCAAAGCCCTGGTCACCCGGATCCTTCTCAATATCCAGCAGCTTATACTGTACAAAAGGATAACGGGCAAACCGCTGCTGTGCCTTAAGCATAAACATATGAGAGAGGTCCGTAAAATAGTATTCGGTTCTCCCGGCTGGAAGCAATGGCAGAACAGCTTGCGTCATCCCTCCCGTGCCTGCACCTATCTCAAGAATTCGTAAGGTTTGATCTTCCGGGATGCTGCCTGCCAGTTCGGCAACCACACGCGCAGCAAGATCATTGTATTTTTTAAATGCAAAGCCTTCCACATAGTATTTAACGATCAGATCCCACTGATCCTCCGGAAATATCAACTGGATCGGATCTACCTTCCCGGTTAATACACCTGCAATTTCAGGTCCGCAACGGCCCAGCAGGGTGGTTTCATGACGAAACTGGGGATACTGGCTATTGATTTCATCGATCCATAATTTGGTATCCCTGAAATCTGGGGGATTAATAACTGTGTAATTTTCCTGTGTACCCTCCACTATGCCCGCATTTCTAAGCAAATTGAATATGTGGTAAAACAGCCTGTGGTGATCACCTATTACTCCGAGATCCCTTATCAGATCCCTGACATTTATTTTTGCACCAGCAGTGAAATTCATTCCCATATCCCTCAGGGAGTTGCAGATATAGCCTATGGTAAGTGCATATTGCCGCGGCTCATAGTTCTCATAATATTCAGCTTGTTCCGGGCGCGCATTAATTTCCTTGATGGTCTCCCCCACATGCTCCCGAATCGAATTGGGAGAAGGAATGTATTTCCCGGGATTGCGGACAAGTTCCTGGTCAGATCTGGATTTCATGCTCCAGTTGTACTCGTAAAACCATTTTTCTTGTTCTCCGGAAGTTTCACCCCTGGATCCCTTAAGGTATTGTGAGCGAAATCCCTGAAATTCGGCAATGACTTCCCCGACTTCATTAAAAATCCACAATTCACCCAGCGCATATTCATCGGTCCATTCCCTCAACCTTCCATAGACATACATTTTGAAGGAGGTGGGTTTTTTATGGAATTTTATCCGGTCGATATGAACCGGGATATAGACGCCCATTTTTTTGCTGGTATCCTCCCTGGTATTAAATATTCCAAATACGGTCTGGAAGCAGCTGTCCAGCACCCCAGGGTGAAGGTTATACTGGGAAAACTCGGACCGGATGCTTTCATGTACCTCGATCTCACTGAATGACTCCCACTCCTTCTCGCTTCTCCATAACTCCTTAATGGCCCTGAAGCTTGGTCCCAGATAAAGTCCACTCTCCAGGAGCTCATCATGCATCTCCTTTACAGGAACAGGAATGGTAATCCGATTTCGGATATCCTCAAAATCAACCTCGATGGATTTAAATGAATCACTGATGTGATTCATTTTTCCATTGGAACACATGGTCCAGGAAGCATGTTCACTTCGAGGTTTTGAATAAATAAAATAATCCCCGCTGTCATGAGATATATCCATCTGAATAAATATGGGGTCGCCTGAATCAGGGAGAAATAGAGCACTTTCAAAGTTGAGATCTTCCAGAAATTCAAACTTCTCGCCAAAGGATGCCAGGGCAGCCGAGATGGAGAGTTCAACATGACCGGCCCCAGGGTAAACGATGGGGCCCTGCACTTTGTGATCATCAATATAGGGATGGGTCCTTTTATCCAGGTTGATCTCCCATAGAATATTAGAGTTCTCCCTGGCGGACACGGCCTTTTTCTTTAGATGGGGATGGACAGACGAACCAAGACGATCATTTCGGCCATCTTCAGTCTCCAGCCAGTAGCTCTCTTTTTGCCATGGATATGCAGGTAGTCGGACAAAAAACGGATCGATGAACATAGATTCCCAGACTACGTGACATCCCCAGGTATGCAATTTCCCGAGTGAAGACAGGAAGGTTCGTTTCTCCTCTTCCTTCCTCCTGATGGAGGGAACAACGATACCATTTTTCTTGTGGGCTTCAAGCAGATCATTGATCCCCAGGGCATGAATTGGATGCGGACCCAGTTCTATAAAGGTATCAAATCCGTCATTGATCAACTCTTCAATGGCACTGACAAAACTGACTGTTTCCCTGACGTTTCGGTACCAGTAACTGTTATCCAGTTTCTCACCATCCATCACTTTTCCAGTCACCGTGGAATAGAACGGAATCCTTGTGGCTGAAGGTTTCAAAGAATTTAGGGAGCTAAGTAATTCTTCCTTTAAAGGTTCCATATGGTGGCAATGAAATGGAACGTTGATTTGCAATATACGGTTGAATACATCCTGTTTTTCCAGCTCTTCAGAGATTTGCTCAATCACATCCGTATCACCTGAGAGGGAGACCATAGCAGGTCCGTTCACTGCACCTATGGATACTTTATCCTCACGACCCTGGATCAACCTGCTTGCTGCTTCAACGGTTATTCCTGCAGCCAGCATTCTCCCTTTATCAGTAGCTTTAAACTGTACCCGGCTTCTGTGGAATATGAGCAGAACAGCCTGTTCTAAAGTGAGGGCCCCTGATGCATACGCAGCGGGCACCTCCCCTATGCTGTGCCCCACTACTGCACCGGGGCTTATGCCCAATGTCTTCCACATTTCAAACAGGGCGATCTGAATTGAAAAGATGGCAGGTTGTGCTATATTGGTTTCACTAATCCGGGATGATGCCTCATCTTTCATAAGCTCTTCAAGCAATGACCAGTCGGCATGTTTGCTCAAAAGTTTATCCAGCTTTTGTATGGTTTCGGAAAAGAGAGGTTCATTCTCCAGCAACTGGCGGCCCATGGCCCACCATTGCGGTCCCTGTCCAGAGAAAACAAAAACAATTTTATCTCTGGTTTCGTTGCTTCGTCCCTCTGAAACTTCATTGAGATTTTCTCCATCAAGATGCTTTTGCAGGGAATCTGCCATCTCCTGCTTTGATCCGGCTACAACAGACAAAAGGTTGTTGTGATGGGTCCTGCGAACTGCCGATGAATAACATATATCATCCAGACTTGCTTTGTTGCTGTCGTCCTTAAGAAAGCTGACATATGATTCAGTCAGCTCTCTCAGGGCTTGAGGATCCCTGGCAGAGATTGTACAGATCTGAAGTTTTTCCCGAATAACCCTTGCGATACCATTTACACCGGGCACTCCTTCAAGCACCACATGTACATTGGCCCCGCCAAAACCGAAGTTGTTGACCCCTCCATATACACTGCCATTTTTCTCATCGTCCCATTTTATCGGTTCAACAGGCACCTCAAGATTCAATTCATCGAAAGGAATATTGGGATTCGGTTTCTTAAAATGAATATTTGGTGGAATGATCCTGTTTTCCATGGCCATGGCCAGCTTGATAATCCCTGCTATGCCGGAGGCTGGTTCCAGGTGGCCAATATTGGATTTAACAGAACCGATATAGCATTTCCCATTGCGCTTATTTCCAACGACTTTCCCAATGGATGTCGCTTCAATCGGATCACCAACAAAGGTCCCTGTTCCGTGGGCTTCCACGAATTTTACCTGCCTGGTATCCACACCCGCATCGTCGTAAGCCATTTTAATCATCTCCTGCTGTGCTATAGAACTGGGAACAGAGATTCCCTTGGTCGCACCATCCTGGTTCACACCAGTACCCCTGATTGTTGCATAAATAAGATCCTTGTCTTTTCGTGCACGGGAAAGGGGTTTGATAATGATTACACCGGCTCCTTCACTTCTGATATACCCGTTGGCACGGGAATCAAATGCATAACAGATACCGTCGGGAGAAAGAAAGCCACCTTTAGAAAAACCCATTTGAGGCTCGGGTTTCAATATGCAGTTGACACCTCCTGCAAAAGCAAGATCAGCATCCTTTTCCCAAATACTTCTGCATGCAAGATGAACAGCATTCAGTGAGGATGAACACGCTGTATCAAGTGCCATGCTGGGACCCTTCAAATTATAGAAATATGAAATTCTATTGGCTGTAATGCAAAGAGCAGATCCAAGATTGGTATGTGCACCAATATTCACCTGCTCAACCGGCGAGTTTTGAATATCTCCATAATCATGAGAGGATATACCAATGAACACCGATGTGCGGGAACCATCCAGCTCTTTCATGGTCAGGCCGGAATTCTCCAAAGCCTCGTAAGAGAGTTCAAGAATCATCCTCTGCTGGGGATCCATGCGGGATGCCTCCAGTGGAGATATACCAAAGAAAGATGCATCGAACTTGTCAATATCCTTTATAAACCCACCCCTTTTGACGCTAATCTTACCGGCTGTCTTAAAGTCAGGAGCATATTTAGCATTTGAATTCCATCTATCGGCCGGAATATCTGTCAGACCATCACCTCCTTCAATTATAAATTTCCAAAACTCTTCCGGTGTATTAACATTACCTGGAAATCTGCATCCAATCCCCACTATCGCCAGAGGCTCTCTTTTTTTTGTTCCCATCCTGAATAAACAATTTTATTATCATTTTTCGAATCCGAAATATGTTATGCATTTGTGTATTGAATATCTGCTAAAAATAAATCATAAGGTATCCGCCTGCTTTTGGCTCTAAAAGAAAGCGGTGTAAAGTAATTAATCTTTTTTTTATCTACCAATTTCTTTTTCGAATCAACATCACAGACAATTACCTCATAAAGTAAAAAAACCATTAGATATATGGAACCTTGTCACATTTAGGTACAGGAAGAAGGCTGGAATATTAATCACAGGGGGTAATAAGGATTTCAGATGTTCAATGATGTTGGAGCGGTACAAATCATCCGGCAAGATTATAAACTCAATATACTTTCCAGCTCCACTTCGGAAACAGTCAGCAATCCTGAGGCGGGCAGGCGACGGGTAAGTTCCTGCCAGTTCCTGTCCCGTTCGAACACGTAGTCAAAAATGGGCAGTGCCTCTTCAAAATGTCCGTTGTTGGCCAGTGCCACTGCCTTCCAGTATTTCATTTCCAGGTTCCTGGGGAACATCTTTTCGGCGGCTCCGTACTCCTGCAGTGCCAGCTCCATATCCTGGTGCTCCACGGCCAGGTCTCCACGGTTCATGTGCTCATAGGCTCGGTGGACCCGTAACAAGCGTTCAAGTTCTTCAAGAGGCTGCTGATGGTCATCCACCCGAAGATCGATCTTTTTATCGCTCCACACCTCCTCTGCTGTGGCCGGTCCCACCACGATCAATGCGGCAGATTGCTTCCCACGGATGTCTCCCCCGGCTTCCTGGGCAGCCTGAAGAACCCGGATCACCCTCTCGGCCAGAGGAAGATCTGCATGTTCCACAAAAGCTTTGCTCATGGCCGGAACCACATCGTCGTTCAGCATCATATTGGCCTGTACAGAATAATTGTCGCCAATCGCATGGGATGCCGAGGAGATACAACTCTTGCCGGTAAAGGCTGAAACCACTCCATTCACATCCAGAAAGGCCACCTGCCGGTAATCCCTGCCACGGTCGGCCGCCACCAGGACCTGCAGTGCTTCGTCGGCATCTTTTCCCTGTTCCATCAGGTCCAGACCATTGGGACCATAGGCAGGATTTACAAAAGACTGGGTGGCCACCACCCC
>SPBY01000087.1 GCA_004525825.1 Bacteroidia bacterium | reverse complement strand
TAGGTGCTTTCAAAACCTTTATATACCCATCCGTTCATGGTATTCCATAGAGAACGCACTTCAGGATCTTCCGCTTCCCATTTCCTCAGCATCTCACGGGCTTCCTGTAGAATGGGTGCCCCGGCCTCTGCCTCCGCCTTACGTACGCCCTGGTCCACAAGCTCCTGCACCTGTGATTTGTACATCTGGTCGTACCTTACATAATAGTCCCCAACAAGGTGATCGCCTTTCTTGCCCGACGATTCGGGATCTTCACCCTTTCCTTCCTTCTTCCAGGCCAGCATTGACTTACAGATATGGATACCTCGATCGTTTACCAGGTTCACTTTCCGAACCTCGTTACCTGTGGCTTCAAGAATCAGGGAGATGGAGTGCCCCAGCAGGTTGTTCCTGATGTGCCCCAGGTGAAGCGGCTTATTGGTATTGGGTGAGGAGTATTCGATCATGACCAGTGGTGATTCCCCGTCGATCGTTACAGTTCCGAAAGACACGACCCGCAGATCGCTATCCAGGAAATCCTTCCAGTACTTCTGTGACACCACCAGGTTCAGGAATCCTTTGATCACATTAAAGTCAGAAAGCAAATCGGAATGCGCTAAGAGGTATTTGCCAAGCACTTTTCCGGTCTCTTCGGGGCTTAGCTTTGAATAGCGCAGCAGCGGGAAAACAACCACTGTGAAATCACCAATAAACTCACGCCTGGTTTTCTGGATCTGAACTTGTTCCTCTCCGGGTGGATCTCCCCACGTCTCCCTGATGGCATCCACCACAAGGAGCCTGATTACTTGATCGATTTTCTGCATTTCCGTTTTCTGAAATGCAAAGATAAAAAATGAATGCTAACAAAACGAGGCAAGTCCTTCCTCAAGCGTGAACTCCGTTAAACACCATGTATTTCTTATGCTTCCTAAGCTCTTTCAGGTAGAGCCTGACCAGAAGGGCCAGGGTGAATTGGAGCAGGACAAAAGAGCCCCAGCTTCTGTTTTCCCTGGGAATCCAGCTCTTATGTCCATCATAGCCTTTAACAATCTCAGGAGTGATATCGCGGATGGCGAGATAATGCAGTTTATTTTCGCCAGCATAGCCCAGGTAATCATTTTCGTTGGTATGGTGCAGCAACATGGTTCGTTTCCACCACCAGAGTGACCTTCCACTATCTTCTTTTCTTCTGAGGATATCTGCCACCAGAAATTTTCCTTCTGGTTTCAATACCCGTTTGATCTGACTGAAAAAAGCGTTTTTATCAGGATAATGCAAGGCACTTTCAATGCAGATCAGAACATCGACCGAGGAATCTTCGATGTACTCCAGTTTCTGAGCATCATCGTGATAAAATACAGTTCGTTCACTGCCCATATGTTGGTTTGCGATGACAAGGTTGTCCTCATTCAAATCAATACCGATGATCTTAACTGAATCATTGATCTCGGAAATATACTTGCAATTGGCCCCGTTTCCGCATCCAACTTCCAGAAGTGTCTGGCCCGACAGGTCACCAAGCCCGGAAAGGCAATGATCAATCAGATTGTTCTGTCGTTGAATAAAAGACTCATCTTCATTCATATAGAACGGGAAATGCAACATCAGCTCCCGGCCAAATACTGTCACATATAAATCGTTGAGCAGGCGGTAATACTTCTTGAATGAAATAGCACCACGCATGTATTTGAAAACTTTCATAGTTTGATATTTGGCCTCAAAAATAGGATAATTCCTTGATTTGGCTGACATGGACAATAAAAAAGATCCCCCTGCTGGCGCAGAGGGACCTTTAAAACTAAACTAACCCTAAAACTAAATCTATGAAAAGAAATGTAGATTAAAGAACGCGATTATCTAACTGACAATCAATAAAGTTTCTACAATTGTTAAACGTGAGAAATAATATTTTGTTGCATTAAATTGTAAAAAAATATATTAAAATATGTTAATGTTTTTGCTGTATATTTAAGACTTACCCAATAACTCGATCAAGCAGTACGGAATGGCCTCTCAATACCTCCACATCCTGGCTTTCAACATCCCCTATCCACCCGATTATGGTGGAGTGATAGATGTTTACTATAAGCTGAAAGCGCTTTCTGCGGCTGGAGTCCGGATCATCCTTCACTGTTTTGAATACGGACGCTTACATTCCAAAGAACTTGAGGATTTGTGCTTTAAGGTATATTACTACCCGCGAAAGTCAGGACTTAAATACTTCTTGCACTCCGATCCATACATTGTCAGTACAAGAATTGCAAAATCTATGCCAGAGCACCTGCTTGGGGATTCATTTCCGGTTCTTTTTGAAGGATTACATACCACAGGGGTTCTTGATAGGTGTATCCAGGCTAAAAAAAGAACCCTTGTAAGGGCGCATAACATTGAACATCTGTACTATCGTGCCCTGGCTGGCAGTGAAAGAAATCCATTCAAAAAACTGTTTTTATGGACAGAAGCAAAGAGCTTAAAACGGTATGAGCCCTTATTGCACCGGGCTGATTATATCCTTGGAATAGCCAGACACGAAACTGCCTATTTCAATGAAAAATATGGAAATGCATTGTTTGTTCCCCCCTTTCATCGCTTTGAACAGGTGAGTTCCCGGGAGGGTTCCGGCAGTTACATATTATTTCATGGCAATTTGAGCGTCTCTGAGAACTCCGAGTCCCTCCTTTCCCTGGCCAGGAAAACACTTTCAAAAATGCCCTATGAGGTGGTGGTAGCTGGTAAAAATCCCTCCCAGCGCTTCCAGCTTAGGCTTTCTGCTTATTCAAACATCCGGGTGGTAGCCAATCCCGGCGACCAGGAACTTGACGAGCTAATCGGCAATGCTCACATTAATCTCCTGGTCACATCCCATTCTACCGGCATAAAACTAAAACTGCTGTATGCTCTGTTTGCAGGCAGACATTGTCTGGTAAACCCTGCCATGGTGCATGGAACTGGTTTAAGCAGCCTGTGCAGGGTGGCTGAGACTACGCAAGCCCTGGAAGAGCATCTTCATGAGCTCATGAAACGGCCCTTCACTTCAGCGGAGGTCCAGAAGAGAAAAAAAGCCCTGAAGGAGTTCTCCAACAGGGCCAATGCAGAAAAAATTTTAAGAATTCTCGCCTAAGCTTCCTCAGGCGGTTTCCTGTCGGGCCGGTCGAGGATTGAAAATATCAGTACCACTACAGCGGCGGCAGCCATGATCACCATCAGTGATTTGAACATTCGGGCAATCAGATATTCGATATCGATCACTTCCCATATGCCAAGGATGGCCACCAGGGAGAAAATTAATACAAGTACCGATAAGGTATAAGCAATGATTCGTTTTACTTTCATCTTGGTGTAATTTAGTTTACGGCATCAAATTACTGAATTATTTACCCTGAGTCAAGAATCGGGCCAGTTTGTAGAGACTAGTAAAGCTCTTAGAACTTCCATTCTTTTCCAGGGTCCACTGATATGCAGCATCGGAAGGTTTGATAGATAGTTGAATTTCCCCCTGGCTGTCTAGGCTGTATCCCAGCCTTTCCAGGGCATTAACAGTCCATGAGAAAGCCCGGTCTTTTTTCCCCTCAAGCCTTACTGAGCCTAAGCAAATGCCCTTGAATAAAAATTTGCCGCTGTGCTCATCATAGTTGATCCCGGAGGATCGAAACACTTCATCGAACAGACCTGAAAGGCCCAGGTCCTCCGGTGCCCCCTCGAGTATCTTCCCCTCATGTATGACCCACATCTTATCTGCACACTGCATGGCCGTTTCGAGGTCATGGGTGGAATAGACAATGGATTTTCCCCCATCCCTGAAACGACTCAGGAGCCGGATTAAATCAAAGGTGTTGGGAATATCCAGAAAAGCGGTGGGTTCATCCAGCACCATCAGGCGGGTATCCTGAACAAAGGCCCTCGCAATCATGGCTCTCTGTCTTTCGCCATCGCTCAATCTGTCCAGTTTACGATCAGCAAATGAAAGCAGCTGCACCTCTTCCAGCGCCTGGTCCACCAAAGCAAGATCGGTCCGGTCCATACGTCCCATCCAACCGGTATAGGGCAGCCTGCCCAGTGCCACCACCTCTCGCACAGTAAGGGAAGGAAGCTGGGCAATCTGGGATGAAACAAAACTCACCAGGCGTGCTCTGGCGGGAAGATCAAACTGAGTGATGGATCTTCCTTCAAGTCGACATAAGCCACCCAGGGAAGGTATGAGACCAATCATTGATTTTAAAAGTGTGCTTTTCCCGGTACCGTTCCTGCCAATCAGTGCCACCATTTCGCCCGGTCCCACAGTAAGGTTGATTTCCTCCAGCAATGCAAATGCAGGCTGATATCCGATGGATAGTTTCTCCAGTGAGATAATATGGTCCTTTCCTGTGCGATCCATCAGAGAGATTGTGCTTTCCTGTTCATAATCACCAGCCAGATCACCACCGGGATTCCAATGAGTGAAGTGACTGCATTGATGGGCAGGATCCTTTCTGTTCCGGGAAGCTGGGATACAATATCGCTGAGTACCATGACCACCATCCCGGTAAGCATGGTGGCCGGCATCAAAATCCTGTGGTCGGAACGCCTGAAAAGGAATCGGACCATATGAGGAACCGCAATGCCAATAAATCCAATGGGACCGCAGAATGCGGTAATGGTTCCCGCCAGGATACTGGTAGTGGCAAAGATGATGATCCTTGTTCTTTCGATCCTGATTCCCATGGAGGCCGCATACTCTTCTCCCAGCATCAATCCGTTAAGCACCTTCGAATATCCAAGTGTGACAAGCAGCACCGGCGTAATGGCCCAGGTCATAATGCTAAGCTGTGAACCTGTCACATTCCCAAGGCTCCCCATGCTCCAGATCACAAATGATTTCAGGGCCGAAGCCTCGCTGAAATACTGCATGATGCTTATTACAGCCGCCAGGCCGCTGGAAAACATGATCCCAAGTATCAAAATGGTCATGACCTCCTTGATCCTGTAGGAGACAAATAGTAGGAGCAGCATGACTGTGCCGGCTCCTATCCAGGCAGCAATCGCCAGGCTCCAGGTGGCCACAATGCCGGCGGCGCCTGCACCCAGCACCACCAGTGCCGCACCAAAGCTGGCACCGGAACTGATACCCAGCACGTAAGGTCCTGCCAGGGGATTTCGGAAAAGAGTCTGCATCTGAAGTCCGCATACTGGAAGGGCGGCACCAGCCAGGAGTGCCGTGGCCAGCCGAGGCAAGCGGAACTTTGTAAGGATCACCACCTGCTGATCACTAAGCTTCTCCCCTCCCCACAGATGTCCCACTATCTCACCCAGAGAGATGCGGATGCTTCCCAGCCTGAGATCAATCAGGAACAGGACAATAAGCAACAGCCCCATGGAATACATGATTGCTACACTTCTCGACCCGATCCTCACATCCTACTTCTTTAAATCATCAACAACCTCGAGCAGTTTAATCAGGTCGAGCTGTACTTGTTTGTAGTGCTCTTTTAGGGTGGGGGAATCGGCATCCGCTTCAGGATGATTGGTCCTCAGGATCAGGTCGTTCCTCAGCAGAACTACCTTCCTGATCACATCATCGAATCTATCTTCGGAAAGGTCACTGGAGTAGTGTCTGTAAGCAAAGCAATCCTGCAGCAAATTAAACGCAAGTCTGTTAATGTCTTTCTTCAATATCCTGATGCTGGCCATGAGTAAGGATTTTTATTATAACCAAAAGTAACATTTATTTCAATTGTCTGTAGTATACGAATCGATGATCTGCCAATAAATCAGGATGAAACACTCTGATCAAATCGGCCAGTACCAGGTCGGGTCTGATCGTTCCCGATTCCCAGTAATCGTTTCCGCCCATGGTACTGGTTCGCAGGTTGTTGTTGTAAACCTGAGCCTCCTGAACCACCCTGAGATCCATGAATCGCTCATCCATCCGGCCAATGTCATCCAGGGAAGTGGCTGCCCCGGGATTGATCCATACCCCGGCATTGACAGCCCGGATATAAACCGATTCCAGGTCCAGAGGAATGGCCTGGGTGGAGCTGTTGTCACTCCAGAGAAAATCGCCGCCTGCATCTTTAATGAGCCGGGCAGCAAAACTTTTTCCTCCCGCCATGTGCCAGGTGTCCTTCCAGGGTAATCCGGTAAGTACCCCGGGCTTCTCTTTTGCTGTGGAGGCCAGGTTTGCCAGGTGATTATAGGAAGAATCTATGTCCTGAAAGAAAGCAGATGCTTCCTCTTCCAGGTCAAAAAAGAGAGAAAAGAACTTGATCCATTCAGCTTTTCCCAGGGGATGAGGCTCCAGGTATTCACCACAAAACACCACCGGTACCCCCAGCTCAGTAAGTTTCTCAAGGGTAGCCACCACATTTCCCTCCACGCCGTAAATAAACAACACATCTGGATCCAGCTCCACGATGGATTCTATATCAAGTCCCTGCTCGTAACCCACATCCACTACCTCTCCGGATGATATCCTTTCCCTGATTTCCGGGCTGTAAATGAAACGGCTACCCGATAATCCCACGATGGAAGATGCCCTGCCCAGCTGATCGATCATGGCCACATGGGTGGTTGAAAGTGCAATCACCCTTTTAACGGGGGTCCGGATCCATGGCAGATGTCTTAGCGAATCGGGCAATATCTCTTCCCGGCCGGCCAGAATATAAGTATAGCTCACATCCCGGCTGTATTGCCAGGGATTCAGTACGGTGACAAGCTTGTAATATCCTCCATCGCTCACCCTGTATCCGGAGGCATAGCTGGTATAAGCTTCGGCAGGGTCTTGATCTTGATAGCGAAGGGATCCGGAGTTGTTCCGGCACCCCGCTATCAGCAATGCAAGCAGCATTGAAATGGCAAGCTTCATCGACCGCTAATAATTAACTTATGATGTTCGCAATACCCCTCCTCGCATACTGAGATAAGATAGATACCTGCAGGAAAGGTGCCTGAATCCACGCTTGCCCTTCCTTCATGATCCAGTTCTCCCCGGTAAAGCAATGCTCCTGAAATATTTCGGATGAAATAGGAAGCCCTGGTGGCAGCCTGATTTTTCGAAACAATGGAGAAAAGCCGGGAAGCAGGATTGGGAAACACCTGATAACGCTTTTCACTTAAGGCCTGAACCGGCTCCAGGGAAGTGGGACTGTAGCCTCCCAGGGTTCCCACCCCGTCACCCAGGGGATCTAGCCACTGGGCAAGTTCATTGCCCTTTTCCTGTTCATAATCCCAGGCCATGCCAAATCGGGTAAAGTAGTCGTCGTGATTGAATATCTTGTTATAGATTATCCGGTCGGTAACAGGATTATAGCCGATAGAATCGCCACACCTGGCTAATCCGCCGCTCAAAGTTCCGATCACCCTTCCGGCTGCATTAAAAAGGGGGCCTCCGGAAGATCCTCCCTCGGTGGTTCCTATGTCCCATTTCTTAACCCACCAGTATGAAAAGTAATGGTAGTCCTCCAGATCACCTGAGGGTACATCCGCCGGCTGGACAGGAATGGAAGGAAATTGCTCATCGAAGGAAATTTTCTTTACATCGCCATTGGGATGATGAATGGTGGTACCGGGAGTGGTCTGGAAATCAGACCTGTCCCACCCTGCGTAGTAGACGTCATAGTCTGCAGGAGGCTCCAGGGAAAGTCTCACCAGGCTGAAATCAACGCTGTCTCCCACCGATAGTAAATTGGATTCGTAAATGGACATATTCAAGGGGCCGTCCTCCCCAAAACACTCAGCACTTTGATAGTTAAACTGAAAAAGGGTACGTTGGGCCTGCAAGCCTGTGCCAATGCAGTGTTCGGCAGTGAGAATATAGGGCGTGCCATCGTAAGCCGTGTTGTTCACCAGCACACCGGTGCAATACTCAAAAAAGCTGGACTTTTCGATGTACAACCTGACCACCGAGGGCTTCACTCGCCACCAATCGTCTCCTTCGGTGCAATTGACATCAATCTCACAGGCCTGTGAACAGCCAAAATCGCCAGGGCAGTCTGCGAGGGATGAACGGTGTTCAAGATCGAGAAAAGCATGGGACAAGGACTCAAGCTCCAGATCTCCGTAATGGGCCAGGTCCAGGGGTACCTGCATCTCGATAAGTAGCTCCTGACCAGGGATGTGTCCTACCGATAACCTGCCCGAGGATTTGTTGTTACCGGAGGTGAATGCTCCTTTGGTCCGGACCATCCCAGGATCATACACGAATAGTTTCACACCAGGCTCCAGTTTGTAGGTACCAAAGACGGCTCCCAGGGAGTAGGCTCCCGGTGAGATAAGATGAACCCTCCACACCCTCAGGTCTCCCTCCTGGCTCCAGCTTCCATGTGTCTCCGGATTCAGGTTCACCTGACGCACGATGGCAAAGCGAAGCGGCTTGGCGATGTTATCACGGTTCGATTCCCTGAGGGCGGCTATTTCCAGGGGATCGGGTGGAGGGAGGGTATAGATTACACTGGCAGCCTTTAAATGACTATTGATACCCAGGGGCTTGCCAGGGAACTCTACCTGTCCATGCAAGGCATAGCTTCCCAGCAAAAAAATGAAAGCCTGCAAAAGCAGTATGTGCCTGTAGTGTAAGTTCATAATCGAGGACCCGCCATAAGCGGTGTTTCTAAAAGTAGAGAATAAAACTTAAAGGAGAAATATTTTTTACTTTTGTTAAAAGCGATCAAATGAAGCCGGAACAGGCGAATACCCGGATACAAGAGTTAAGGATTGTGCTACAAAAGCTCAACTACGATTATTACGTAGGACATTCATCTACCATTTCAGATTTTGAATATGACTTGTTAATTAACGAGTTACAGACACTGGAGTCCAGGTTTCCTGAGTTTGATGATGAAAATTCGCCTTCCCGCAGGGTGGGCAGTGACCTGAACAGGGAGTTCGAATCGCATCCCCATCGCTATCCCATGCTTTCCTTGGGAAATACCTATACCAAGGAGGAACTGGCTGAATTTGACGAGCGGGTCAGAAAAGTGCTTGGAGACGAGCTTAACTATTTCTGCGAACTAAAGTATGACGGAGTGGCTGTAGCACTTACCTACCGGAACGGCGAACTGTTCAGAGCCCTCACCAGGGGCGATGGAACCCGGGGCGACGATGTGACCCACAACATAAGAACCATCAGGAGCATACCTTTGAAGCTTGCCGGGAGCACTTACCCGCCTGAATTTGAGATCAGGGGCGAGGTGATCCTGCCCGCTAAGGGCTTTAAGGAGATGAACCTGAAGCGAGAAGAGATGAACGAGGCCCCATTTGCTAATCCGAGAAATGCAGCTT
>SPBY01000184.1 GCA_004525825.1 Bacteroidia bacterium | reverse complement strand
GGCATAATGGTTAAGCGGATCTATTTCTAAAAGAGATTCAAGGTTTTTTCCAGCTTCAAGAAGCTTGTTTTGCTTCCTGTAGGCTGTTGTTAAGAATTCGTATGCTGTTACATTATACCGGTTATAATCCAATGCATTCTTTGCATAAACTTCGGCATTTCTAAAATCCTGCTTCTGTAAATGCAATCCGGCTATCTGCACGTATGCTGCCGAACGATATTCCATTGACCTTACAGCGACGCTGAAAGCCTCCTCTGCCAGCGTCAGGTTTCCCAACGCACTTTGAATCACCCCGTAGATAAAATTGGCTTCCGGATCATATGTATTATTTTCCAAAACCCTGCCGGCATAGGTCAGACCTTCACTGAATTGTGCTTTCCGGTAAGAAAGCTCTGCCACCTTCGATAAGGCCCTGCTATGCGTGGGTTCCTTTTCTAAACAGCTGAGGTAAGTTCTTAATGCATCATTATAACTCCTCATGCTGTACATATCTTCTGCCTGTCTGAAAAGATGCTCCGCAGAATTATTATCCTGGCCCGGTGGAGTCACAGCTGGCCTGGCAATCCTGTTTTCAGTTTTATTGGTAGTGTAGCTTAACAGGCCTTGTCCGATAGTTACTTTAAGATCCTGAGCAGCACCTTCAGGCAATGGAATAGATTTTTGAAACACCTGCATCGGGTTCAGGTGAATCAGTTCTTCATATAGTGTAGATTGACCCCTACTTACGATTATACTGTCCTGTATTGGAATGTTTGGACAAAAAGATATATCCAGCTTCTCTTTTGATGAAATAAGATTTAGCGTTCCGGCAGGAGAAGCTTCAACCATACCCCCGGTTTCCTTCACGGGAAACCAGTATTCAGATTTTGTTTCTGAATAAAAGGGGCGCATAAACAACTGATTAAAAGGAGTGTCAAACCCGCTTTGGGGTGATGCCTGATTAAATTTCACTCCGGACTGTGCTTCAATATATTGGCCATCCGTATCAGTTAATAATCCTTCCCAGATAGCCCCCGAACGTGCCAGTGACCAAATCCAGATTTTTTTCCCGGGGGCATCGCTGTACGGGGCCCAATGTCCGGTTCCAAAATCAGTGTCGTGATAATACCCGCCATACCAATTCGGATAATTCCCAAATACATGATATGATTTATTGTCTCCAAAATTATTATTTTTATAAATAGAGAGATTGCGACCCTCTTTATCAACGGGCCACGGACTTACATCTCCACCATGTCCAATATGGTGGGTGCCCGGAAAATAAAATTGCAGATCGTCTGTTGCCTTATAAGCGGCATTTTCCCAGGACAAATATGCATCATGCAAAGGAGTCGGATTATACCATAAACTTCGCGTTTCGAAGTAGGCTTTATCCTTTGGCAGTTGAATGTTTACCCTCCACTGTGTACGGGAAGCCAGATCAAGTCCACCTACAATACAACTCACACTGCCATCAGGATTTTCTTTCAACACATAATCGACATCCGAGGAAGTCCATGGAGCATGCCCCAGGTCTAAACCAAAGTTATGTTCTATTCCTCCACTGGCCCAAGGACCACGGATTCCAATAGCACGGAATTTCAGCACATGATTAAGATAGATGAATTCCTCTCCTGTAGATTTTTCAATGGCCCCCATTACTTTCCCACCCACTTCAGGAAGCACCGTCACCGCTATATAATCATTCTCAAGAGTAACCACTTTCCACTCCTTGAGAATACCCTTATCTGTGTAGCCATCGAAAATAAAATACGGATAGAAAACAGATACCTGAGAATTCAGCGCTAAAGACGGGATAGGATTTGGATCAGAATATGGGTATGTTTTTATGGTTTTGATCTCTTCTGTAATGGAAATATTCTGTCCTGAAACAACCTCTGAGAAAAAGAAACCATATAGGATGAAGCTCAATACCAGAAGAGCTTTATGTTCGAATATATTCATCGATAGAATTTTATTTTACGTTAGTCTGTTCTTCTATTCCCATCATTTACCGATAAGCATAGACCAGGCAGAGTGCTCCAATGGTATTAAAATTTGAATCATTCCTGCCAAATAGGGTCCCTTAAATCCCCAGTTGATATCCCGGGTGAAATCTGTCATCATCCACGCAACAGGTTTAAGCAATACCGAATTCAGTGCCATATAAAAAAAGATACTTTCGGCTTTCATAGTCTTATTGGCAAATCTCATAGCAAAATCCTGGATTCCCCACGAAAATAGAGCGACTGCTGCCAATACCTATCCAAGCCAGACGTCCTGCTTTCTCTTTAAGAAAGATCATAGCCATAACGAACCCAACAAAACAAAGCGATTATCAGAATCCAGCTTCCATTTTGACTATCATCGTTGTCAGGTTGGCTAAGATATAAAAGATCGAATTAAATAAAGGTAACGAAAGTATAAATACACATTTTTCATTTTTATGTACAAATTATTGATGATTTCGGAAATATAATGTAACTTTCTTGGTGTGTTTTGAAAATAATCCTTGCTAAATATAACCCAACACTAAACAAACTGTAGTTATGGAAAATTACTTCCCAAAACATCCAGTAAAATTTTCGAGGTTTGCCTTTCTTTTCATCGGAATCCTTATGATATTCAGTGGGACGCTGATTGCAAGTGAGGGGGAAAACCAGCTTGCCGGCCTCGATGAAAATTCAAATCTGCTGAAGCAGCAGATTGTGGTCTCCGGTAAGGTGACGGATGAAAACAACATGGCTTTACCAGGTGTAAACATAGTTGTAGAAGGCACCACAATAGGAACAATTACTAATGCTGATGGCGCATATGAGTTAACTGTACCAAATTCTGAGGCTGTACTGGTCTTTAGCTATATCGGTTATGCTACCCAGCAAATTGCTGTAGGAAACCAAACTACAATTAACATCACTCTGGCTCCTGATTTAACCTCCATTGATGAAGTGGTGGTTATTGGATACGGGGAATCCACCAGGAAAGTTGTTACAGGCGCTATCGTTTCTCTGAAGGAAGATGAAATGACCAAAGGAGCTGCTACAAGCTCGATTTCATCCATGCTGCAAGGGCGTGCTGCAGGTGTTGAAGTATCCAGTAACGACGGATTACCCGGTCAGGCATTGAACATCGTCATCAGGGGTAGCACCTCAATTTCCAACAGCAACGAACCACTCTATGTAATCGATGGTTTCCCTGTCCCTGCAGGGGTGTCCATTTCACCTGATGATATTGCATCCATTGACATATTGAAGGATGCCGCCTCGGCAGCCATTTATGGATCAAGAGCTTCGGCAGGTGTGGTTTTAATTACCACCAAAAGGGGAAGTGCCGGAAAAACCGAGATCAGTATGGATGGCTACTACGGTGTGCAATCCATGATCGGAGAAGTAGAACGTTTGGACTTTTCGGAGGTTGCAAGGATAGCAAATCTAAATTATGCTGCCGGGGTGAATGACGGAAATCCATGGTATAATGCAGCGGATCTCGCGTTGGGGTATAATACCGACTGGTTGCGAGAGGCTACCAGGCAGGCTCCGGTTCAAAATTATTCGCTTCGGGCGTCCGGCGGGGATGATGTATCGCATTTTGCATTATCCGGTAACTATTTTAATCAACAGGGTATTTTCCTTAAAAGTGACTTTGAACGTTATTCATTTCGTTTGAATACAGATCGTAAATTTGGTAAGAGGGCAAAAATAGGGATGAATGTATATACATCCAGAATTACTTCAGATGGCACGGACAGAAGGCCCGGTTCCCGTACCCTGAATCCTTTGTATGCCATTTTGCGTGCTTCTCCTGGAAAGGCTGCCTATAATGATGATGGTACTTTGGCCCAAACTGCATTTTCAAGAGATACACAACCATTTAAAAACCCGATAGGATTATTTACAGAGCGTGAGAATGATGTTCTTTTTTGGAGAACCTATGGAAATGTATTTATCGATTTCAATATATTGGATAATCTGGTGGCAAGGTTAAATTCGGGATTTGACCATGGCACACGTACTCAATCTCAATATCAGACACCGGAATATTCTATGATGGGATCGAATATGGATTGGGGACAAATAGATGAAATTAAGACAACTTCTTATTTGGTGGAAGGTACGCTGAACTATCGATTTAAGCTTTTGCCGGATGCGCATTCCTTAAGTCTTTTAGCAGGTGGTTCAATGCAGTATGAGGATGAATTTGGATTTGTTGCGGATGGCACCAATTTTCCAACAACCAAAACCTTATATTATAATCTGGGTTCCGCAGAAAACCAGACGATTGGCAGTTATCGGTCAGATCAAACAATCATCTCCTTCTTTGGACGAGCCAGTTACGATTATCAACAAAAAATATTGTTAAATCTGACTTTGCGGGCAGATGGGGCCTCTCAATTTGGAGAAAATGATAAATGGGGTACTTTCCCGTCTGTTTCAGCAGCATGGAGAATTTCAGAAGAAGAATTTCTTCAAAGTGCTGGTTTCCTGAATGACCTCAAAGTAAGGGTATCCTATGGTGTTACCGGTAACAATGGTTTTTCACCCTATACCTCACTGGCACGAGTTGGTGCCACAGGAACCTATACCTTTGATGGATCGACATCAACAGCAGGCCTGGGATCTGATGGTATATTTGCTCCCAATCCTGATCTGAAATGGGAATCAACCAGGATGTTTAATGTTGGATTGGATTTTGGATTGTTTCAGAACAGGTTATTCGGAGCTTTCGAGGTATATAATTCAAATACGGAAGATCTGATCATCGACAAGCCCCTCTCCGGCCCTTCAACAGGCTATATGTATATTCGATCCAATGTAGGTTCAATGCACAATCAAGGTGTTGAATTGACTTTGGGAGGTCATATTGTTACAGCACAGAATTTCAAGTGGACCATCAATGTTAATTTCTCTACAAATGACAATGAGATTACACAGCTGGATGGTGAAAATCCCATTCTTCAATATATTGCAAGACAACCTTATGGTGAAATCGGTGAACATCCTTACCGGCAGCTAATCGAGGGCGGAAAAATGGGAGACTTTTTCGGATACACCTACAGGGGTGTTTTACAGCCGGGAGAAGTTTATTCGCCACAGCCAAATACAACAAAAGCAGGAAGTGCATTGTATGAGGATATCAGTGGCCCGGAAGGAGTTCCTGACGGTATCATTAACAGTATGGACAGAAGCGTAATTGGCAATGCAAATCCTGATTTTCTTTATGGTATTAACAACCACTTTGAATTTCATGGTTTGTACCTCGATATGTTCTGGCAGGGGGTTGTTGGCAACGATGTCTTTAATTTTAAAGCCATTGCACATGATCAGGAACTTACTACAAGAGCACTTGACCGGTATAGTACAACCAATCCGACTGGTACAAGACCCGGAGTCGATTGGTTTGCCAACGAGTATGGTTCTTATGTAAATACCGAATTCATCGAGGATGCTACTTATTTAAAGCTTAGGAATTTAACCGTGGGTTATAATTTTGATCTGAGAAAGGTCAAATGGATCCAAAACCTGAACATCTATGTTCAGGGTCAAAACTTCGTTACGATTACAAATTATACAGGTTATGATCCTGATGTTAGTTATAACTACGGTAAAGGAATGTCGAATGATGGTTCGCAAAATAGTGTGAACAGAGGCGTTGATGATTTTGGCTACCCTAATTACAGAACCTTTACTGCCGGAATTAAAGTAACATTTTAACGACAATTTAAAATTATAATATCATGAAAAGAATAAATATCGTTTTATTATCATTTTTAGTGCTGACGGCAACTATAGTGTCTTGTAGCAAGCAACTTGAGGAAACTGTATATTCTGAACTGCTTGTTAATACAGCTTACGAGACCGAAGCGGATGCTGAAGTACTGATCATCTCTGTATATGCCGCGATGGCAGGAACTGACTGGGGAACCTACTATAATTATGATTATCTGATGATCAGTGAATCGGGCACTGATATATATGGAATGGATAACTGGGAACCGGGCACTCAGAAAGCAGAAATGGGTGTTTTTGATAACAGTTATGATTTCATTATTAATTTATGGGACGGTGCCTATAAAGTAATTGCAGCTGCCAATGTAGCCATCGGTGTTTTACAAGACATGTCAATTGATGAAGGCAAGAAAGCGGCTTATATAGGAGAAGCCAAATTCCTGAGGGGCCTGGCCTATTATGACCTCGGATTTAATTTTGGCGACGTAATTTTAAATCTAGGCGAAGGTTCTGGTAATTTACCCTTAAGCCCACAGTCCGAAGTGATTGCCCAGGTTATTTCTGATTTTACAGATGCTGCCGCAGCATTGGGACCTGCAACCACACCCGGCAGGGCCTGCAAAGGTGCGGCACTGGG
>SPBY01000143.1 GCA_004525825.1 Bacteroidia bacterium | reverse complement strand
CCTTATACTTAGCTCCCTTATTATCAGTAGTTTCACCTTTATTGGCCAACAAAAATCCCTCTCATTTTCCGAGACCTATACTTCTGAGGAAGTCCTTGCTTCACTGAATCCCTCTGATGGGTTTTTTAAGATGATCGATGCTTCGGAACTTCATCCCCTTAGTTCAAAACTTGGATCCTTCACCAAGGCTGAAGCATCAGAAATAGGGGATTATATCCAAAGTGCTGCTTTCCAGACAAAGCTTCCAGAGGATCTCAGTTTTGCATGGGGCGTTCAGGAATGGGATCAGGACCGTGCCCTGTTTGCATTGAAGAATCCCAAAGCCGGGTATACCGGCCCGGGTCAGGCTGATATAAATGAGGTCTTGGTCAGGAATACTGGCATTGGAAATGACTTTGGTCTGTACATCTCTTTCTCGGAAAAAGGAGCTGAAAAGTGGGCCACCATGACCCGGGACAATGTGGGCAGGAACATTGCCATCCTGTTTGATGGCAAAGTGTTTGGTGCTCCCAGGGTAATGGAGGAGATTAAAAATGGGGAATGCATGATTAGCGGTGATTTCACGGAAAGTGAACTCAATAAACTGAAAGCAGCCCTGGAATAGGGTTTGATTTGAGACAGAAAGGCGTCTGCTTAGGCGCCTTTCTTAAAACATCAGCGATAAAAACTCTTCGTTCTTCATTCCTGAAATATAGTCTCCTACCTCGATATCCGATAGCCTCAAACGGAGAGTCTCAGGATCATGAATAGTTCCAGTAACCAGTTCTTCCAGGCAGCGGATTTTCTTCTCAGAAATAAAATCACCTTCGATTTTCAACTCCTTAATTACCCCCTTCTCCACATTCATATGCAGGTCGACCCGGCCGGAAATATATATGAGGCTTTTGCTGAACTGGTATTTTGGGGAATACCCAAAATTCCATTCCCATGTGGAAAACTTAGTATTGCACAGATTCCGGATCTCCTTCAGGTCTGTTTCGCTATACTGGTATTGAATAGCCCCGTCCAGACCTTTAAAAACAGCTTCAAACAGGCTGGTTTGAAACTCTTCAAACTCCATGGGTTCTGCCAGATGATCCCGTATATTCGTCACCTTCGATCGTACCGATTTCACCGCCCGGTCGGAAAATCCGCTCCCGGCTGCCTTTAATGCGGAAGCGAGGTTCTCAACCTCGGAAGAAAACAACAGGGTTCCATGATGCAGTATACGTTGTTTAAACACGTGACTTGCCGTTCCCGAAATCTTTAATCCATTCAGAAGCAACTCATTTCTTTTGCCCAGCTGAACCTTAAGCCCCATCAGGCCCATGGCCTTAATCACAGGTTCAGTGGCTTTTCTGTAGTTGACCAGTTCACCCTCCTTTCCGTTGGTGAAAAATGCAAAGTTCAGGTTTCCCAGGTCATGAAAAACAGTCCCGCCCCCGGAAATTCTCCTGGCTACCGGGATGGCTCGCTCCTGGACAAAGGGCAGATTGATCTCGGCAAGAGTATTCTGGTGCTTCCCCACTACAATGGAAGGGATGTTCCGGTAAAGAAGGAAGATCTCCTCGCTCTTACACTTCAGCAGATACTCCTCGGAGGCCAGGTTAAAATAGGGATCGGTATTTGGGGAAAGGATACAGAGCATATCATGCAATGATTAAACTTTAAGAATCCGGCGATGCCTGTGTAATCCACCATTTGGAAGGCAGTAAAGAAAGGATGCGTTTATATATCACGAAAATCAGCCAGCCACATCCGGCGCCCCAGACAGCCCCGGCCAATACATCTCCAGGATAATGAACCCCCAGGTAGACACGGCTGAAGGCCACCAGCAAAGCCCAGCTTAGCATGAGTACAGTGAACCACTGTCTCTTAATCCACAACAGGGTCAGAAGTGCCACACCAAAGGTATTGGCTGCATGAGAAGAGATAAATCCGAAATCTCCCCCGCACTTATTATTGACCAGGTGCACCAATCCCTGTAGCGATGGCTCATGACAGGGTCTCAGGCGCTGTATTACGTTTTTGAATAGATGCACCGAGGTTTGGTCTGAAAGGATGACCACCAGGATGATAAATAACAGCATGAGTGCAAGCTGCCACCTCTTTTTCCAGCCCATGTAAAGGATCAATAGAAGATAGAAGGGCCACCAGGTGATTTTTCCACTGATCCACCACATAATCCCGTCCCAGGTTTCACTGTGCAAGCCATTAATTGCCAGGAAAATCCGTGTGTCAAGTTGCAGCAGCCAATCCATACTATTAGTTAGGAATTCAACATCTTCCAAATGGTATCGTTAAGGCTCACCAGTCCAATATTTGCCACAGCAGAGATAAAATGATAAGTGAGTGAAGGCAGCTCCTTTTTGATCTCTTCAATAAGCTCTTCATCGAGCAGGTCGCACTTGGTAATGACCAGCAATCGTTGTTTGTCAAGCAGTTCGGGGTTGTACTTCTCAAGTTCAGACAGCAAAATCTCATACTCCCCGGTAATGTCCTTGCTGTCGGAGGGGACCATAAACATCAGCATGGAGTTGCGCTCAATGTGCCTCAGAAAACGGTGCCCAAGTCCCTTCCCCTCACTGGCTCCTTCAATGATCCCAGGAATATCGGCCATTACAAAAGAGCGTTCATCCCTGTATTTCACAATACCGAGATTGGGTACCAATGTGGTAAAAGGATAATCAGCGATTTTTGGTTTGGCTGCTGAAACGGCCGAAAGTAGTGTGGACTTACCTGCATTGGGGAAGCCCACCAAACCCACATCGGCCAGCAATTTTAACTCCAGAATAAAGGGTCCTTCCTTACCATCTTCCCCCGGCTGCGCATAACGGGGAGTCCGGTTGGTGGGGGACTTAAAATGATCGTTACCCTGTCCTCCCCTGCCACCCTGCATCAGAATCTTCTCCTCATCGTGGGTAGTAACTTCGAACAGGACCTCGTTGGTTTCTGCATCCCTGGCAACAGTACCCAGCGGAACTTGGATATAAGCATCTTTACCACTTGCCCCTGTCTTCAGGGACGATCCCCCATTCTCACCGCTGGTGGCAAAAACATGCCTTTGGTACTTCAGGTGTAAAAGGGTCCAGAGCTGTTCATTGCCTTTGAGAATCACATGTCCGCCTCTGCCACCATCGCCACCATCGGGTCCCCCTTTCCTCGTGAGTTTATCACGGAGCAGGTGGGCCGACCCACTGCCTCCTTTCCCAGAACGGCAGAAGACCTTTACGTAGTCAACAAAGTTGATGTTCGACATGGGCAGACATCTTGGGTGCAGCTAAGATTTCACCTTACTAATGGCCTCTACAATACGCTCAAATATCTTATCCACAGAGCCTGTTCCATCTACGGCAGCATGCTTGTGCATTTTATCGTAATAGTAGGTTACCGGCATAGTCTGGCGATCATATACGTCGATCCTGTTGTTGATGGTCTCAAGGTTATCATCGCTGCGTCCGGTTTCTTTGCCACGATTTAAAAGCCTTTTCACCAGCTCTTCGCGGGCCACTTCCAGGGAAATCATCACACCCACACGTTCATCATAATCTGAGAGGGCCTTGCGGAGTTCCCTGGCCTGATCCACGGTTCTGGGGAATCCGTCAAAAATAAAACCCGGACTGTCCTGATGCTCTTCCAGCTTGTTCCTGATCATACCAATGACGATCGTATCCGAAACAAGTTCTCCTTTGTCCATGATTACTTTGGCCTGCTTACCCAAATCGGTCTGTGCAGCAACTTCTTCTCTTAACAGGTCTCCGGTAGATATATGCACCAATCCATACTTCTCAATGACCTTTTCCGACTGGGTTCCTTTTCCAGATCCGGGAGGGCCAAACAATATAACATTCAACATATTTTTCAGATTTATTAAACGCCCCCAAAATTAGTAAAGATTTACTGCTTTAGTCCACCAAACGGTATATTTCCTTGAAATTTCTGCCATAGCCATCGTAATCCAATCCATAGCCCAGTATGAAGTCATTGGGGATCTCCATACCCACATAATCCAGCTCTACCTTTTTTATGGTAGCATCGGGTTTGTGAAGAAAGGTAGCTACTCTGATCTCTGCAGGCTGATAGCCCGACAACTGCCGAATAATCGTCTCCAGAGTTACCCCGGTATCTACAATGTCTTCCAGAACCACAACCACCCTGTCTTTCAGATCCCGGTTGATACCTATCAGCTGCTTGACCGTGCCAGTGGATTGGGTCCCACTATAGGATGCCAGTTTCAGGAAAGTGATCTGGCAGGGAAAGGTCAGTTGCTTGTAGAGATCGCTGGCAAACATAAAGGCACCGTTCAGTATGCCCAGGAAAATGGGATCCTTGCTGGCCAGTTGGAGATTCATCTCCTCTGCGATCCGACTTACCTCGTGCTGTATTTCATCTTCGGAGATGAAAGGTTCAAAGTGCTTATCATGAACCTTTATAATCGGGTGCTCCATAAGCAATAATTTACATTAAAGTAATCATCAAAACTCAGGAATAAAAATAATTGTAATTTCGTTAGCTGATAAACCTGTTAAAACACCATAAAGGTATGAATCCAAAAGTCAGTATTATCATGGGAAGCACCTCGGACCTTCCCATCATGGAGCAGGCAGCGAAGCTGCTGGATGAGTTTGAGATCCCCTTCGAGATCAATGCCCTATCGGCTCACAGGACCCCCGATCAGGCCATGGATTTTGGCAGGAATGCAGCAAGCCGAGGCATCCGGGTGATTATTGCCGGAGCTGGTGGAGCAGCACATCTGCCAGGGGTGATCGCAGCACTGACACCCCTTCCGGTGATTGGGGTTCCGATCAAAGCTTCCATCTCCATTGACGGCTGGGATTCAATACTGAGTATTCTCCAGATGCCTCCGGGGATTCCCGTTGCCACCGTAGGACTGGATGGTGCCAGAAATGCAGGGATCCTGGCAGCACAGATTATTGGTACAGGTGATCCCGCCATCATGGAAAAGATGGTAAGTTTTAAGGAAAGCCTGGCCTCCAAGATTGTGAAAGCCAACGAAGAGTTAAAGAAGGTAAAGTATAAGTTCAAAACCAACTGACAATGTGATGATGTCTCCACTTGTGTGGATGCTGAAAAGACCGGGATTGCTGATCCCGGTCTTTTTTTGCTACATATCCAGCCCTGTGTTTCTGGTCAGCATACCTGGCCGGAGACATCCATGGCCGCTCTGGGAGGAGCCTTTGTGACCAGGGCAGGTTTTTCCTGCGCGGGACTGAACCAGGCCGGCCTTGGAGCAAGGGAGAAAAATTCTCTTACCTTGCAACACAGCAGGCCCTACCTGCTCCGGGAACTAGGTCAGTCTTCCCTCTCGGGACAATTTGTGACTGGAAACGGGGCGCTGGGGATGGTGCTGTCCACCCAGGGAATCAAAGGACTCCGCCAATCCTCCCTATGGCTTTCATATGGTCTGAAGCTACATCCGGATGTTAGTGCAGGAATGGGGATTCACATCTGGAATACAAGCTTGCCAGAGCAAGCCTTTTACGCCACCGGGATTAGCTTTGCCCTGGGCATCAGGGTCAGGATCCATCAGCAATGGATATTAGGTGGCCATGTGCTGCATCCGGCATCCTGGAGTTCCTTATCTATCCCCTCCGCTCCAGAGGGGATGACCCTCGCTGCCGGCTTTTCCTGTACTTTCCTGAAGTCTGCCATCATCTACTCCGAGGTCCATATTAAACCAGGCTACGGGATCATCCTGGTGGAAGGTCTTGAGTGGCATCTCAACAAACGGGTCTCCATGGGTGCGGGATTTTCGGATAAACCCTTCACCTTTTCATGGGGCATATCACTGCGCCATACCAAATGGAGCATTCAATTTGCCTTCCAGTACAGAACCACCTCAGGAACGGTTCCTTTTACTTCATTGAGCCATGTCTGGTAGATTGAAAATTCGACTTATTCTTGCTGTGGTCTGGATCCCTTCCATACTCCTTGCGCAGCAGAAAGGCTCCATTCCTCAGATAGTAGAAGAGTTGCTATACAGAAACGAAACTTCGCAAATCCCGGAGGAGGTGTTTGAAATGCTTGAAGAATCCGCTTATATTCTTCTCAACCTGAACAATGCCTCCCCGGAACAACTGGAGGCATCCGGTCTTTTTACTCCTTTCCAGGTTCACCAGCTGATCAGGTACCGCGACCGATTCGGAGCGATCTACTCCATTTACGAACTGGCAGCTCTGCCCGGATTTGATGCATCCAAACTGCCTGATCTGGAAACCTGTCTGGAGCTCACCCCAGGGCCTGGAGCACCTGTAAAGAAACGTAGCAAACACATGGTGATGGTCGATATGGGCCTTTCCCACCCTGAGAGTGTGGCTTACCAGGTGGATCCGGATGACCAGGGTGAAAAAGTCTATACGGGCTCACCCCTGCGTACCACCCTCCGGATCAGGTCCCAAGCTGGAAATCACCTGTCCATGGGACTCACCTATGAGAAAGACGCCGGTGAGAAGGCTTTTTATATGGGCAAGCCCCAGTTTTTATCCGGATACCTACATTACCAGGGGAACCGCAATATCAAACAACTGGTAGCCGGGACCTTTCAGTTGAATCAGGGATTGGGATTGGTCAATGGGAGTGGATTTTTTCACCATCCTGCTTCCATCAGGATCAACCAGCAGACGCTCTCCCTGCTCAGACCCTACGCTTCTAAAACTGAACAAAGGTTTGAAAGGGGAATGGCTTGCCAGTTTGCCTGGAACAGGTTCCAGCTTCTTACCTGGGCATCTCACACCTACCAGGATCTTTCCCCTGTGTCCCTGGCCGGGGATCCGAAAGAGATAAAGTGGTGGGAACATCAAAGAACCACTGGGCTACATAGAACCAGTGGTGAACTTGAGGGCCGTGACCTGGCTGCAAGGATCAGCGGCGGGATTCAGCTAATTTACAGGCACCGGGAGTTTGCTCTTGGTATGATGACCGGGACCGAGAGGATGGGTATCACGAAAAAAGGAAATGCAATCCTTGGAAACAAGTTTGATCCGGTCATCCACCATACTGCCAGTCTGCACGCT
>SPBY01000248.1 GCA_004525825.1 Bacteroidia bacterium | reverse complement strand
CCAGGGAGGGGGATATGGTTTTTCCATCAATTCTCCAGCCAGGGATCTGCTCTTGAAAGAGAATCGCTTTTTGAACTCATCCGGAACCCAGAAAGCCGCCATATATGTATATGGTGCGGGCCTGGAACCCAGGTTAGAAAGGAACCAGTTTGACCAGCATGAACTAGGTGAGCTGGTATTCGAAAAAGAGTAGGTGAAATACTTCCAGATGATCAATTCCTGGTAAACTGAAAGACTCATGCAGCTTCTTCAGTAGTATACAGTTCCATTTCCAGACCATCATCCAAAATGGTGGACCTGGCCTCCATCAGCCGCTTGCCTTTCGTTCTGAATGTGAAGGTGAGATTGTTGGAGATCATAGAGAGATGATCCACATCATACACATCTTTTCCATTGGATACCGTTCCTCTTACCCGGTCCTGATCAGCAAGCAGTGTCAGAGTTAGTCCTATCTCTTCGCTGGTCTTCCACACCCCTTTAAAAAACTGGTATTCCGCTTGAGAAGCCCTGTCAGTATGTGTTGCAGTGCGATCGAGGTACTCAGCTATAGTGAGTCCTCCCTCTGTAAAGAAATCTTCAGGCAGTATGGGCACCACCAGGTCCCTGATGAACTCCTTCATGGTTTCATTGGAATAGGCCTGGAACCGGTCAGAAACATCACCTCCTCGCTCTGCATCCATATTGAGAATCTTCACGGGATTAAGGTTGGAAAAATCGATTTGCTTCATGGATAGCGATTTGATCTCAGGGTTCTTCCTGGTTTTAAAATGGACATCTGCTGAACGGACGTCAAATATCACAGACCATTCAGGAACATCATTAACCGTAATCTTTTCCAGCATATGAAATCCATAATCAACCACATTCTGGGATGGATCATATGCTTCCATCAAAGCTGCCGTTTTTACATACCTGGGCACCTGGGGATCTTCCAGGTCGATCTCATACTGGCCACCGTAACCCTTGTAATATTTCAACAACTCCATTTCTCTTTTATAGGGAGTGTTGAATAGACCTGGAACAGGCATGGTCTCGTTATTGTATACCACAACCTTGCCATTGATAAAAGCGATGGCCACTGTATTTCCCTGGGCATCTCCCACGAAAAAGTGCCAGCCCCAGCCGCTAACCTCAATCTCTGAGGCACATAAGATGGCCTCTTCTGTGGTGGAGTACTGATCCAGCATGTATTGCATCCAGTTCATCTGGTCCAGTTTAGGCAGGCCGGTGTTCTCCGGATAATCTGCATCTTCATTCATCTCCCAGATATAGAGTCCCGCCTCATTCATACCACCATCAGGCAAGTCTCTGCCAAATGCATTAAAAGTGACAGAACCATACCTGGATATCCAGCTGTGAGAAGAAGGATTGGAACGGTCCTTGGTGGTTAATTCACTCCAGGTCCGGCCGGTTTTGAAAACTCCTCTGTTGTTGATAAAGACCATGCCTGGGACCCCGATATCACCCTGGTTCAGGTTGTGGGCATAGATCAATTGATCTCCTTTCTGCAGCTTGAATGTAGAACAAGCATACACTGGATTAGAACTCACTAAAAAGACAAGCAGATATGAAAGAATGAGCCAGCCGATGCATTGAAATCTTGTTTTCATGGAAATGATTTTTTAGCAATGGTTTTTGAAAAGAGACCCATACACATCGCTCTCGACCAAATAGATCGAATGAGCATTGGACCTTATGTGATCCTTCATGTTACACTGAATACAGAAATAATATTATATTTACACATCTATATACTTACATGCATGCAATTCAAACAACTGGAATTAAAATCTGAAGGCAGCTGGCTTAAACGGACCTTAGGTTCAGCTCATTTCAAGAGAACTCTTATTGCCATAGGAGTTGGTGCCCTGGTAGGATTTACTTTCTATTATTTCACCGAAGGACGTCTGATGAAGAGTATACCCGGAACAGAAATACTCAAAAGCATGGCTGTGGGAGGATTCTTTGGACTCTTCATGACCAACAGTCCCTGTGCACGCGGCAGGTGCTAAATATCGACATCCTACCTATATGTAGGTATTCTATTCTAAATAAGCAATTTAAGATTGAATATAAAGTGCAGACTGTCTGCATGATGGCAGCTTCTCTTATTTAGAATCATTCTTACCCACCTTCCGTGACTGACTCTCCAGCACCTTTTTGGGATAGCTTTGTATCAGATATAAAGCTATTTATCATGAAAAGGACGCTTTGGAAATTTACAGTTATGTTGATGGGAATGGTGCTCTCAGTTGCCAATGTCATTGGACAGGAACAGGTGAATACTGCAGAGAGGATGATGCAGGATGAGGACCGGCTTACCGTGGGTGGATATGCCCAGATAGACTATAACCAACCTGTAGGAGGAGGAACTTATAACTCCGGGGGACTGGATGTGCACAGAATGGTGCTGATGTTTGGATACAAATTCAATGAAAAGATCCAGTTTGTTTCAGAGGTAGAATTTGAGCATGTCAAAGAGGTTTTTGTGGAGCAGGCCTTTCTCCAGTACGAAATTCTGCCCTGGCTGAAGTTCAGAGGTGGACTGATGCTGATCCCTATGGGGATCATCAACGAATATCACGAACCCTCCACATTCAACGGAGTGGAACGACCCAACCTGGATAGTTACATCGTTCCCACCACCTGGCGTGAAATTGGAGCCGGTTTTTCAGGAGTTTTTCCATCCGTAGCTTTATCCTATCAGATTTATCTGACCAACGGTTTTAAAAGTTATGACAATGGGGCTACTCTCAGCGGCGCCAATGGATTCAGAAAAGGTCGACAGAAAGGTGCGGAATCATTTATGAATGCTCCCAACCTGGCCTTTAAAGTGAATTATTTTGGAATCGCCGGATTGCAACTAGGTTTCTCAGGCTACACCGGGCTCACACAATCCAGCCTGTATAATGGCATTGAGAAATCAGATGTTTCCGCAGTAGCCATGGCCGACTCCTCGGTGGTTGGACTCACTATGTTTGGAGCCGATGCCAGGTATAGTCTCGGCGGACTCCAAATAAGAGCTCAGCTGAACTATGGATGGGTATCTAATACTGCTAACTACAATGAGTTCACCGGAAGTGATATGGGAAGTGCCCTTTCAGGATGGTATGGAGAAGTGGCCTATAACGTGCTGGCGCACTCTGAACGATTCAAATCCGAACTCCTCCCTTTCATCAGGTTCGAACAATATAATACTCATAGTTCTGTGGAGGAAGGCATGACACCTGACCCACTTCTTAAGCGGACAGATCTGACCCTGGGATTGGGCTGGAGGATGGCTAAAGGGGCCATGCTGAAACTGGATTATCAGATCTTCAATAACAAAGGTCCCGGTGATCCCGGACACCAGGTAAACGCAGGAGTGGCGGTATGGTTTTAAGAAAGAGAATACAATGGATCGGCCTGGTGACTTTGCTTATCTGGCCGGTTTTCCTTTCCCAGGCTAAGGGTCAGATTGAATGCACACCTCATAAGAAAGTGGTGAAGGAAATCATCAAGCTCTTTGGTGAAACCCTCGAAGTCATCCCAGCTCCCACTTTGAAAGATAGCGCTTCTTACGGGGAGTACTTTCATCCCGGCGACTGCCTCTACAGAATCACTGAACAGGAGGAGATGCGGGGCTACATGCTTTCAACAAGTGCCAAAGGTCGTTTCGACTTTTTTGACTATAGTGTCATCTTCTCCGAAGATAAGACCGTACTAAAGGTCATTGTGACTGTTTACCGCTCCGATCACGGAGCAGCCATTTGCCAGAAGAACTGGCTGGGTCAGTTTGAAGGTTACCATGGAGGCGTATTGGAACTTGGAAGGGATATTGACGCTGTGTCGGGAGGCACCATCTCGTCCACATCCATGGTAAATGATATCCAGCGCTGCTACCTCCTCATCACTTCATCAATTGCAAAGTAACCACCTGCGACGGATAGTTGGTTCTGAGGATGCAAGAAACCCTTTTTTTTTGTTTATTTGGGCCATTGGTCAAAACCCGCCCTGATGGTATGATAAAGTATTTGCTCCTGGCCATTCCCTTGATTGTCTTCTCCTGCTCAGAGAAAACCCGGTTTGAATTGCTGGATTCAAAGCACACAGGCATCGATTTTAACAACCTCATTGTAGAGACCGACAGCTTACATCTAATGAATTTCGAGTATATCTACAATGGAGCTGGCGTTGGCATTGCAGATCTCAACAAGGATGGCAGGCAGGATATTATTTTCACGGGCAATCAGGTTGCCACAAAGGTATACCTGAATGAAGGTAATTTCAAATTCTCCGATATTTCTTCAAGCTTCGAAGGCCTGGACAACGGGCAATGGTATAGCGGTGTTTCTTTTGTTGATATCAACAACGATGGATGGATGGATATATACTTCACTTGCACCGCCTATCCCCAACCTGACAAAAGAAGAAACAGGCTCTATATTAATCCCGGAGTTAAGAATGATGAACAGCTGCTCTTCAGAGACATGGCTGAAAGCTATGGGATTGCGGATGACAGCTACTCAGTTCAGGCAGGATTTTTTGACTATGACAGGGACGGTGATCTTGACCTTTATCTGTTAAACAATCTGGTCATTGAGAGACTATCTGCAAGTTACAGAGAAAAAATTGTCGACGGATCTTCTGATAGCAACGATGACCTGTACAGGAACAATGGTGATGGCACATTCTCGAATGTAACACTTGAGGCTGGGATCGTTTTTGAAGGTTTTGGTCTGGGACTTGCTCTGGGCGATGTGAATAAGGACGGGTACCCTGATATATATGTATCCAATGATTATGTGTCCAACGACCTCCTATACATTAACCAGGGCGATGGTACCTTTAAGAATGAAATTGACAGGTATATGTCCTATCAGACCAAATCTTCCATGGGAAATGACATGGCCGACATCAATAACGACGGTTTTCCCGACATGTTCACCCTGGATATGATGCCCGAATACTACTATAAAAAGAAGCAGACCATCAATGGTTTTCCTTACATCATATATATCAACGACGCTAAATATGGATACGAGCATCAGTATTTAAGAAATATGCTTCATCTGCATAATGGCTTTGTCAATGGTGCTATGATACCCTTCAGTGAAGTGGGACAAATGATGGGTATTTTCCAGTCTGACTGGAGCTGGTCCCCTTTGTTTGCTGATTTTGATAACGATGGGGACAAGGACCTCTTGATCTCAAATGGCTATCCCAAAGACATGACTGATAAAGACTGGATCCAATACAGAAACGAGGTTCTCGGAACGTTTGCATCTGCAAGGCACGTGATCAGTAAAGTGCCTTCAGTGAAGGTCTGTAACCATGCTTTTAAAAATGAAGGGGATTTAAAATTTGTAAAAATATCCAGTGAGTGGTTTGAAGAAACTCCTTCCTATTCATATGGCGCTGCTTTTGCTGATCTCGATAACGATGGCGATCTGGATTACGTGGTGAATAATATGAACGATGAAGCCTTCATATACAGAAACAATACCTCGAAAAAATCTCCATCCAATAATTT
>SPBY01000044.1 GCA_004525825.1 Bacteroidia bacterium | reverse complement strand
GAATTACATCGTGGTGTTCCCTGGAAATCCGCTCCACTATTTTCCCGGGGTCGGAGAGAACTGTGACCTCGAAATCGAGCTGTTCAAGAAACATGCGTGCGGTTAACAACACATCATGATCATCATCGATGATTAATATTTTCGGTAGCGCCATAGGTAATGTACTGCTTTACGAAAGTAAGATATTCATTCCTGCAATACAAATTGCCACAATACCGAACAGGGCGATGCATTAAAAACGAGCACTTATCGTAATAAAAACTCATCGGATTATTCTATAAATATCATAAAATGAACAGTATATGATTTATGGCACACCAATTGCAAATGAATGGCAAAAACTGGCACAATGGTAAAGCACTATTTCAAGGTTACCTTCCGTCACATCCGGAAGCACCTTCTAATCTCCCTTTTGAATATCGGTGGACTGGCCGTCGGGATTGCCTCTTTTGTACTGATCATGCTCTATGTAAACCACGAGCTCAACTATGACAGGTACAATGAGCATTTCGATGATATCTACCGGGTGGCTGTGGATGCCAAGATCGGAAATACTGTAATTCGTCAGACATGGACTCCGGCTGCCATGCCCAAGGCCATGTATGATGAGTATCCGGAAGTAAGAGCTATTACCAGGATCGCCGACAGGTCACAAACCGTGACCATTGGCGATCTTGTATATAATGAAGATCTGGCAGCGGCAGTTGACTCCACCTTTACAGAGATATTTACCCTGAACTATCTGGAGGGCTCACCCGGAAAAATGCTTAATGAACCTGGACAGGTGCTACTGGACCAATCCACGGCCAGTAAATATTTCGGGGATGAAACTGCCTATGGACAGGTAATAATGATACAGGATACAGTGCCGCTCACGGTAATGGGTGTATATGAAGATTTTCCAGCTCAGTCACATTTTCATTTTTCCATGCTGACTTCCCTTGTCACATTTGATGGTTTATACAACAACCAGGGCTGGTTTGCCAATAATTTTGAAACCTATATGCTTCTGGAGCCCGGATATCCCGATGAGCAACTGGAAGCGAAACTACCCGCTTTTGTGGACAAGTATCTGTTTCAGGGAACCTATGAAGAGAATTCTAATGATGAGAACTATTGGAAATTATACCTCCAGCATATCAGGGAGATACATCTGGGATCGGACCTGAACGGAGAGTTTGAGCCCAATGGAAATCTATCCTATATCCGAATATTTTCCATTGTTGCCTTCCTTTTGCTGGTGGTAGCTTGCATCAATTTTATGAATCTGACTACTGCCAGCTCTTCCATCAGGGCAAGAGAGGTTGGAGTCAGAAAAACAAATGGGGCCAGCCGCAAAACGCTGAGAGAACAGTTTTATAGTGAAGCTATAATTATCAGTATTCTGGCCCTGATTCTGGCCATGGGACTGGTGGAGTCCCTGATGGGTCCTTACCAGAATTTTACCGGCAGAGAGATACAGATCCACTATCTGGATAATTTCCTGGTCATTCCAGGCTTGCTGGCCTTTGCCGCTGTGGTGGGGTTGCTGTCGGGCTCTTACCCGGCACTCTATATGAGCAAATTTTCAGCCGTTGATTCGTTGGGATTTAAAGGGGTGAAGCAATCCAGGAGCTGGTTCCGCAATATCCTGGTCTTATTCCAGTTTTCTGTGGCTATCTTCCTGATTGCGGCCACTTTCCTGGTGCAAAAACAGATGCATTTGATCATGGACGATTCATTGGGATTTAACAAGGAACAGGTTGTCCTGGTAAAGAATGTGTACTATATGGAGAACCTGGAAGCCTATAAGGATGAGTTACGTACCCATCCTGAGGTGATTCAGGCCTCTGTTTCCGCCTGGGTTCCGGGCGATAAAATAACCAACTGGGGCTTTGGTGCAGAAGGGATGGAAAGAAGTTTCAGTCTCAATGTAAACCTTACCGATGAAACTTATGTGGAAACCATGGGCATGGAGATGGCAAAGGGAAGATATTTTTCGAAGGAATTTGTAGCCGATACAGGTAAAATAGTACTTAATGAAACCGCAGTTGCTTTGCTGGAAATGAAGGATCCCATTGGGAGGATCACGTATTTGTGGAACGATCGCACCCTTCCGTACGAGGTGATCGGAGTGGTGAAGGATTACCATTGGGAATCCAAACACATGGAGGTCAGGCCACATGCATTGATGCTACTTGCGGAAAGATTCAGGGCTCCTTATTATCTCAGTGTGAGGATTGCGGGTTCTGATTATCAAAAAATCATTAAGACTCTCCAGGAGGGTTGGGAAAAATATGTACCTGCCATACCCTTTGAGTACGAAATTCTGGATAAGCAATATGAAGGAATCTACCAGAATGAAAAACAGACCAGGTCCCTGCTTTATATATTTGCTGTGGTTGCCATTTTTATCTCCTGCCTGGGACTCTTTGGGCTGGCTTCCTTTATGGCGGAACGAAGAACCAAAGAAATCGGGATTCGAAAGACCAACGGGGCTACCACACGCAATATCCTTGGGATTTTATCCCTCGACTTTACCAAATGGGTGCTGCTGGCCAATATTATAGCATGGCCGCTTACCTGGTGGGCCATGAAGAAATGGCTGGAAAGTTTTGCCTACAGGATTGATATTCCTTATTGGGTATTTGCGGTCGCTGGTATACTGGCCTTCATCATTGCCCTGGCCACGGTGAGTTTTCATGCCCTCAGGGCAAGCAGACAAAATCCCAGCATGTCGCTCAGGTATGAATAAGGGATTTAAATAGCCATTGAGGCAGGGCTACAAGGATGGCTGAAGGGAGGATTCCACGCCCTTATCATGGGCTTTGAACCAGTTGGTGAGGTGGCGATTCAGGAAGAATTGCACCTTGTTCCAGAATCCCGGGATGATCAGGCGGTCACCGCGTAGCATTCCATTGACTGCTTTCATGGCGATCATGGAGGGTACCAGGGTGAGAATCTCTTCTTCAAAGATCCTGCCGGTGAATTCTAACTTCTCCATGATGTTTTTAATGGGAGCGGTATATACCATACTGACCGATACCCCGGTGTGCTTCAACTCTTCATCCAGCTCTTTGGTGAAGGCATACATTTTGCTCACCGATTGCTGCAGGGGGGCACTGAAGTGTTCCTTTTTAAAAGGAAAAGGAATAATGTGCTGGATGTAGGACGCGGGAAACTTCCTCATCTGGGGAAGAAGGCTCCGGGTCACCAGAGAGGTTCCCCTGAAACGGGTCAGGAAATCCTCCTGGGCCAGTTCTGAAATGCAGCTGTTTTTGGCCACCGACCAGTCGCAGGTAATGTTGTTGATCAATGCACGAACTTCATAATTATCCCGGAGCCTGTTGGTGAGGTTCTGGATGGCCTCCTGGTCTCCCAGGTCTAATTTAATGGCCTCGACCTGTACCTCTTCCTTCAATTGCAGGCCAATGGCAAATCTCTGAAGATCTATGGAAGTGGTGGATACAAGGATCAGATTACATTTTTTCCGGGCCACTTCACGGGCCATGGCCCTGCCCAGTTCGCCTTCCGCTCCTAATATGATCGTGTACTGTGTATTCACTATGGGTAATGTGTTGTGCATGTTCTATACTATAAAGACCGCTTTTTTACCAGAAGGATGCTTGGGGAAGGTAAATATTTCAAAAAAAATGTCTCCAATCCCTGACTCCTTCTTTCATAAGACACAATAACTGCGCCAAACCCCTATTCTTTAACGGGTTTTCTTGGTATAAAGTTCCATGTTTTTGGACATCTATCCTAATGCCCGGGAGCCTGAAAAAGGCACCTTGGGGCAGAAAACTTAACAATCGAATGGGAGTTATTAACAAAAGATATGGTCGGACAAAAATTCCACCTCTTAGGCGGTTTACCAGGTGCTTTCTAAGCTGTAGATGACTCCCTCTTTTAGTTTGACAGATTCGTGAACACCGTAAAGGCGAATACTCTCAAAGCCAGATTCAGGGAAAACCAACTCGGTCAAAACCACTGCCCCCTCGTCCACGAAGAGTTCTATGGAGGAGAGGTCCACAAAAGCATGAAAACGGATCTCGCCTAGTTCAGAAATCTGGTTGGGAGCGCTGTGAACTCCGGGGAAATGCTCGGAGAAATCGGTGTTACCCGAGTTTTGCTTCCGGCCGATAAATAGTTCCTGCGATCTGGTATTATATCCTGCAACCACCTTTTCATGCTGAGTGCTTTCCAGGACAAATCCAAATTCAATTTCTTCCGCTACCTCGGGATCAAACTCAAACAGCAGATCGATTTCATACAAGGGATCAGCCTCCTTATTGGCGGGGCCCACATTGTTTCTGCCCTGGACAGGTCCGGATTCAAGTTTGATCTGACCTACTCTCAGCTTTTCAGTTTCCACTACCGGCACAGAACGAAGCATATATCCAAAGTCATCCTTTCCCAGTTTGAGTTCCCTGGGAAGGGTCATGGCATTTCTCCATCTTACGGTGGGAACCTGATTGGCATACTGCCAGTTGCTCATCCATCCCATGAAGATCCTTCTACCATCCTGCTTTGGGATATCGGACCAGGTGACTCCGGCATAGTTGTCTTTTCCATAGTCCAGCCACAGGGGTTCTTCTCCCGGATTCTCATTGTGAAAGTTTTTGCCGTCAAATTCTCCCACAAAATATTGCGTGGCCGATCCGCCATTGGGGCCCCCGGGGTTTATACTTACCAGAAGCACCCATTTCTGCTCCTCCTCTGCCTCCAGTGGGAACAGATCGGGACATTCCCACACCCCGCCATGGGCACCAATATTCTCTCCAAATTCACTTTCCATGGTCCAGGAGATCAGGTCAGGTGAAGAGTAGAACAAGACCCTGTCATGGGCTGCCAAAACCATGATCCATTTGTCAGCTTCCTCCATCCAGATCACCTTTGGATCCCTGAAATCTCTGATCCCGGGGTTATCCAGTACGGGATTTCCCGGGTACTTGGTCCAGTTTCTTCCTTTGTCCAGACTGTAAGCTATGCTCTGGTACTGGAACTGCAGGCTTTCCTGGTTTTCGAGTTCGTGGTTGTGATGGGTAAATATAGCCACCATGGGAGGCTCATCTCCGTTTCCCAGGCCTGAGCTGTTGTTCCAGTCCATCACCGCACTTCCCGAAAAAATGGTTCCCAGGCTGTCGGGATAAAGAGCTATGGGAAGGTGCTCCCAGTGGACCAGATCGGTGCTGATGGCATGTCCCCAGTGCATCGGACCCCACACATTGCTGTTGGGGTTGTGCTGATAAAACAGGTGATATTCCCCTTGGTAGTAAACCATGCCGTTGGGATCGTTCATCCACATGGAATCGGGACTAAAATGAAATTGGGGTCGGTGCTGTTCAGTGTAGCGGGTCTCACTTGTACCGGATTCACCAGACTTTTGCCGGGTACAGGAGGAAAATAGGAAAGTCAGAGTGATCAAAAAACTGATCAGATATCTCTGGATTTTCATAACTGTGGGATCAAAGGGTTGAGTTACCTACTCCTCTTATAATATCCATCACATTGCTGGTGATTTCTGCGGTCCGGCCGGTGGAGGGACAGCGTCCGTAACCATTCAATTCGGATACAATGGTCCGGATCAGGGGCATCTGGATGTGTTCGGGCTGTATGGTGGCTATGGTCTCTTTGTGGTCACCGGTATTGAGGATGATGGGTTTAAAGCTGAAAATGCCGAAATCCAGTTTCCCTTTTTCTCTTACCACCTCCACCATGTCCTTTTGAAAGGCGGTGGGAGTCACAAAGTTCCAGCTTCCGGTCACCAGCAGGTCCCCAGGGAGCACCAGGGAGGCCGAGAGGCTGTCTTCCGGTTCGTACATTCCCGCGACATTGGCAGTTTTCCCGGAAACCTCCAGGGGATTGCCAAAAATATGAAATAGAATATCCAGGGCATGACATCCCAGGTCGTGGAAATATCCTCCTCCTGCATCTTCCGGGATCACCCTCCATGGCAGATTGTCTCGATCGTAATCTTCTGTGCGGGCCTGGTAGTATTGCTGCATGTTAATATGCCTTATCTTGCCCAGTGTCCCATCATCGATGATGGATTTCACCTTTTTAAAGTACTCAAGGCCCCGTCGGTAATAAGCCACAAAAACCGGCAAGCCTGCTTTTTCTGCGGCATCGTTGATGATCCTGCACTCTTCACCGGTACGGGCCATGGGTTTTTCTATATATACCGGCTTTCCCGACTTCAGGGTTTCCAGAGCATAGTTCATGTGTGAACCGGGAGGAGTGGCGATATAAACGATATCCACTTCCGGGTTACGGATCACCTCAGAGGGGTTCTTGTACCAGGCAGGAATTCCATGCCGTTGCGCATAGTCCTTTGCTTTACCGGGGGTTCTGTTTGCCACGGCCACCAGCCGGGAATTTTCAATTTTGTTAAAGGAAGGAGCACTCTTCTTCTCGGTCACGTTGCCGGTTCCGATCATGCCCCAGCGGATCGTTTTTTCAGCCATGAAACTAAGATAATGAAAATACAAAAGCTCCCGCAGGAGCTTTTGAAAATGAATGTTGATCTGATAAAAAGAATCAGATACCTTAGTTTTCCGCTTACAGGAGGGCCTTCTTGCAATACTCCCTGCAGATGGCTGTCTCTTTCACTGCATCGGATCCTTCCGGAATTTTGTATTCCAGCTCGATGTCGCAGTAGATGGGCCAGTTATTCTTCTGGATCAGTTGCAGCACCTCATTGACAGGAGTCTCCCCCTGTCCGAATGGCATGTTGAAATCGGCCTTGACTTCGTTGTGCTTGCCCGTCTTATCCTTCACATGAATGCTGGCAATCTGCTCGTGGTACTTCTCGATAAAGGCTACCGGACTTTTACCAGTCGATCCAAAGTAGTGCCCAATGTCAAAGTTAAGCCGGTTGGCCGGGTTCATGGCCAGAAGCTTATCCACATCAAAATCCTCCTTTCCAAACTGCGCATGGTTGTGGAAGATGGCCACCATTCCGGCCCGTTCAGCTGCAGCTCCTACCCTGGTACAGGCCTCTTCGCCAATCTCGGTGGTGATCCCGATGGCACCCAGGGCTTTCGCCACTTTGAAGGAATAATCAAGCTCCTCATCGCTGCTTCCTGCTTCCCATTTGTAAATATGGATGTTCACACCTGCATCGTTGAATTTCTTCTTCAATGCCGCATATTTATTCATGGTTTCTTCGGAATTACGCCAGGATATTATGCCCTCCTGGTATTCTTTGAGGGCTTCCTTCTTCTCATCCGACAATTCATCTGGATTCCTCATTTCCCTTCTGGAGACCGGATTTTCAGGAGCTCCCAGATAGGCTTCAATACCGGTACCCATCAGTTCCACCGAACTGAGCCCGGCATCCACGCAAGCCTGGAGCACTGCATCCACTTCACGTATGGTCCGGAAACTGTAGGTAATGGCCCCGATCTGCACCCCGCCGTAGTTGGAGTTAATGGCATCCTGTCCCTCGGCTGAGAAGGAGCTCATTAACATCACCACCGCCATGGCCAGGATAGAGAATATTAATTTGATTTTCTTGTATTTCATCTTTGTTTTGTTGTTAATTAGTGATTACAGTTTCCAACCGTCACGGTATTCGTAATGGAAGTATTCATTGGCTCCTTCGAGGTTGGTGATCCTCATGTTCTCTGCATCGTATTCCAGGGTCCTGTTTACCTGCTGGGAGGCTACTGCAATGTTTGTCAGCAACATGATCTCGGTCAGCTTGGAAGAAATCTCGAAGTCGTTGGCAGCTTTCCGGCCCTCTTTGATGGCCTCAATGATGTCCACATACACACTGCTGGGACGTTTCAGCCATTGCTCCGGAGCTATGTAATCTGGGTTCTCCGGAATCAGCTCGGGCCTGGCCCCATGGGTACCATGCATAAGCATTCCCTTGTCTCCAATATATAGAGCTTCCCTTAATGACCGATCTGCTTCCAGTTCAACGGGACGGAAAGGTTTGATGCCGCCATCTGACCAGGTGACCTTCACGGCAGGCCTGTCTCCCTTCGCAGGAAACTCATACATGACATTCTCGGCCTGGGGCAGGTATTCGGTGGTATAAGGAGATGTGGTGGCCTGGATTTTGGTGGGAATGCCCAGATCCAGGGCCCAGATGGGTGCATCAAAGGTATGGGCTCCCATGTCTCCCATGGCACCTGTTCCATAATCCCACAATCCGCGCCAGGCGAAGTGAGTGGTATCGGGATGATAGGGCTTCTCAGGGGCCGGTCCCAGCCAGACATCGTAATTCAGGTTGGCAGGTACATCCACTCCTGCAGGGCGCTCAAGCGGACCCTGTGCCCAAACCGGGCGATTCGACCACATATGTACTTCACGAACTGCACCGATGGCTCCTGACTTGATCCATTCCACCGTTTGCATGGTTCCTTCAATGTTGTGACCCTGGTTCCCCATCTGGGTGACCAGTCCGGTCTTCCTGGCAAGTTCTTTCAGAAAACGTACCTCGTGGATGGTTTTGGCCATGGGCTTCTCTACAAATACATGTAAGCCTGCATTCATAGCGTAGGAAGCAATGATTGCATGGTTATGGTCGGGGGTTCCAATGACCACAGCATCCAGTTCTTTTTCCGTGTCAATCATTTTACGGAAGTCGTCGTAGACCTTTGCCTTGGGGTAGCCGGCAAACATATGTCCTGCGTATTCCGAATCCACATCACAAAGGGCATAGATATTGGCATGTTTGAAGGTCTTGTCCCCTCCGGCATCGCCCAATTGGTTGGGATTATCAGAAGCCCTGGCTCCGGCGGGTCTGGTCCTCTCGGGCCTTATGCCCGGGTAGCGGTAAAACTTCATTCCTGGCAATCCCCTTTGGCCTGTGATGGGTACATCGGGAGTGGCTATGTTCCGGATATCGCTTCCACCCTGGTTCCCCAGGCCGATTCCGGCCACATTGACCATGTCGCTGGGCGCGGTGTAACCGGGTCCCCCGAGTACATGACGTGGTACAATGGTAAAGGCCGCTGTAGCCACAGCGGTTTTCCCGATGAAGTCTCTCCTGGAGAGCTCCTTACCGGTGCTAAGCTTACTCTTTTTCTGTTTCATGGATGTTGTGTATGGTTGATGAGTATGGTGGTGAATCTATACTTGTGTACGTATTACACAATAATGACAAGATACAAAATTTCATTATACCTAAAGGGTAGGATATGAGCTTTTGACTAATTTTGTGACTTTTGGTTTAATAAGTAACATCAAACCGGGTGGAAAAAATACGATTTTGCATAGCTCTGTTTGTATGGAAAGAGCCTGGAAAGTCTGCGCCGGGGAATTAGGAGATTTCAGTTTTTCTTTATATCATTGTTACAGAATGAGACAATAACAAAACCAATGAAAATGAAGAAGCAAATATTTTTGATCATGGTTATCCTGGCTTTCATCGGATTACCTGTAGTAGCTCAGGAAGCCATAGGGGGTGGCCAGGAAATTGTTTCCCCTGAAATTCATGAAAACGGGACCGTTACTTTCCGGCTGCTGGCCCCCCATGCCGAAGAGGTTAGATTAACAGGCGATTGGATGCCTGCTGAAGGGTGGGTACCTGGTTCATTAGTTATGGAAAAGGATGAGAAGGGAACCTGGACATATACCACCGAGACATTGGAGCCTGAATTATATGGCTACGCCTACCTGGTGGATGGGCTCCGGGTAAACGATCCCAACAATGCCTTTTTGAGCCGCGATATCGCTACCAACACTAATATTTTTATCATAGGTGGCGGACAGGCAGATTTATATAAAGTCAATGATGTTCCCCATGGTTCAGTGACAAGGCGATGGTACAATTCTCCAGGAAACAACTTGACCCGGCGGATGTGCATTTATACTCCTGCCGGTTACGAGAAATCCAGAATGAAGTACCCGGTACTCTACCTGCTTCATGGGGCCGGTGGTGATGAAGAAGCATGGATCGAGCTGGGAAGGGCCACTCAGATCCTGGATAACCTGATTGCCCAGGGTAAGGCCAAACCGATGATTGTGGTGATGCCCAATGGGAACGTGATCCAGGATGCAGCTCCCGGCGAAGGGACCCAAGGCTATTACAAACCTGCATTCATGGTGCCAAAAACCATGGATGGAACCTACGAGGAGACCTTTATGGATGTCATGAAATTCGTGGAAAGCAGCTACCGGGTGAAAGCCGGTAAGTCAACCCGGGCTGTAGCCGGACTATCCATGGGCGGATACCATTCCATGCACATTTCAAGATACTATCCCAATACTTTCGACTATGTGGGACTTTTTTCTGCGGCGATCCTTCCCGACCAGAACACCACAGCCAAGGTATACCTGGACATCGACCTTACCCTGAAAAAGCAGATGGAGAACGGTTACAAGCTATACTGGATCGGTATTGGTAAAACTGATTTTCTTTATGAGAACAACCGGGAATTCAAAGCCAAACTGGATGCCATGGGAATGCCCCACACCTACAGGGAAAGTGAAGGCGGTCACATATGGAAGAACTGGAGGGTCTATCTATCGGAATTTGCCCCTTTACTTTTTTAATAAACAGCTATGAAGAATACAAAGTTACTGTTCCCCGTACTTTTTATGATGGCATTTCTACTGGGTGCATGCACAACAAAAGAAACAGCCATTGATGAGACTGTACATTTGGAGTCAGGTGATATTTCCGGGTATCAGGATACAGAAACAGGAGTGATCTCTTTCAAGGGGATTCCCTTTGCAGCACCACCGGTGGGAGATCTGCGGTGGAAGGCTCCGCAGCCGGTAGAATCCTGGGAGGGAACCAGGGAGTGCACAACATTCGGGTCCAGCCCGGTACAGGCTGCTCCGGCACCCTTTATGTTCTGGTCGGAAGAGTTCCTGATTCCTGAGGAACCCATCGGGGAGGATTGTCTCCATTTGAATGTCTGGACAAGGGCTGAAACGGAAGCAGACAAACTACCGGTGCTGGTCTATATTTATGGGGGTGGTTTTCGTTCCGGAGGTAGTGGATGTGCTATCTATGACGGAGGGGCGATGGCCGAAAAGGGCGTGGTATTTGTCAGCATCAATTACAGGGTAGGTGTTTTTGGCTTCCTGGCCCACCCGGAACTTTCCGCCGAAGCGGGATATGGCAGCTCGGGCAATTATGCCATTCTGGATATGATCGCCGCACTGGAGTGGGTACAAAAGAATATTCAGCATTTCGGAGGTGATCCGGGCAATGTCACCATTGCAGGGCAATCGGCCGGGTCGTTTGCGGTGAACTATCTCACCGTCTCTCCCCTGGCCAAAGGATTGTTTCACAGAGCCATTGCACAAAGTGGCGCCGCTTTCCTGTCAAGCCCTCTTCGTCCCAGCATGACCCCGGAGGATGCAGAACAGACCGGGGTAGCATTTGCGGAGGGACTCGGGGCAGCTTCCTTGGCTGAACTGCGTTCACAGCCCGCCGATTCCATTCTGAAAGCCCGGGGTGGGATGAACGGACCCTTTACCGATGGCTATGTCATACCGGAAAGTGTCATGGATGCCTATGAAAATGGACACCAGAACGATGTACCGGTGATCGTGGGCTGGAACGGGGATGAGGGGATGATTATGCAGATGCAAGCGGCGGATAAATTCAGGGAACAGGCACAGGTACGTTTTGGAGACCTTGCGGATGATTTTCTGGCAGTTTACCCGGCCAGTACAGAAGAGGAAGCTACGCGGTCGCAACTCGAAATGAGCAGGGACGAAGCCTTCCGGATCCAGGCCTACACCTGGGCTAAGACTCTATCCAACAGCGATAATTCACCAGTCTTTCTGTATAGCTTCCACCGGAAACTTCCGGCCCATTCTCCTGAGACTCAATTCGGGGCATTTCATTCCAGCGAGATTGTCTATGCCTACGATAATCTTCATACTCTGGACCGGCCCTGGGAGGATATCGACCAGGAGATT
>SPBY01000060.1 GCA_004525825.1 Bacteroidia bacterium | reverse complement strand
GGGGAGCTGAATGTGGACCGCATTGAAGTAGCCTCCGCCAGGGTATCTGAAGGAGAATACCAGGGTGCCCGTAAGATCATTACCTGGGCCAAGGAACGTAACTACCTGGAGAGAGTGGAGGTACTTGGATTCGTTGATGGGGATATCTCGCTGAAATGGATCAAGGATACAGGGGGTAAGGTCGATAACCTTCTTATGAAAGGCTCCCTGAAGCATTGCCAGACTCAGCTTAGAAAAACCCCAGAGGAACATATTGCAGATGTAAAGGAAGTTTTACGCATCGCCGAAAAGATGGGCATCCGGATGAACATCTATTTCGAGGACTGGTCCAATGGCATGCGCAATTCGCCTGAATACATGTACCAGGTGCTGGATGCTCTGAAAGATGAGAAGATCGATCGGTACATGCTGCCCGATACCCTGGGGATACTGAACCAGCAGGAAACCTATGATTTCTGTCTGGATATGATCACCCGTTATCCGGACCTGAATTTCGATTTCCATGCCCACAACGATTACGACCTGGCGACGGCCAATGTATTCTCTGCCATCAAGGCAGGGATCACCGGCATTCATACCACCCTCAATGGCCTGGGGGAACGTGCAGGAAATGTACCCCTCTCCAGTGTGATCGGGGTGGTGAAGGACCATTTTAAATACGAGATGTCGGTCCGTGAAGAAAATCTCTATCATGCCAGCAAGATGGTGGAATCTTTTTCAGGCATACGCATCCCGTCCAACAAACCCCTGATCGGCGAAAATGTATTTACCCAGACCAGCGGGATCCATGCCGACGGGGACCAAAAGGACGATCTCTATTTCAATGACCTGCTTCCGGAACGCTTCGGCAGGAAAAGATCCTATGCTCTGGGCAAAATGTCGGGCAAAGCCAGCATCCTGAAAAACCTGGAGGAACTGGGCATCGAACTCAGCAAGGAAGATGCTAAGCTGGTCACTGAAAGGGTAATAGAACTGGGTGATAAGAAAGAAATCATTACTAAAGATGATCTGCCCTACATTATTTCCGATGTACTTCGGGGCAAACGGGTGGAAGAACGGATCCGCATCCGGAACTTCCAGCTTTCTGTAGCTCGCGGACTCCGCTCGGTGGCCACCCTGGCGATAGAAATTAATTGCCAGGTTTATGAGGAGACCGCTTCGGGCGACGGACAATACGATGCCTTTATGAAGGCACTGTGGAAGATATACGACCGACTGGAAAAGAAGCACCCGGTGCTGACCGATTATGTAGTCACCATCCCTCCCGGTGGAAAGACCGATGCCCTGGTGGAGTGCATGATCACCTGGAACTATGAAGGGAACCTCATTAAGACCCGGGCACTGGATCCTGATCAGACCGTGGCTGCCATCAAATGCACTACCCGGATGTTGAATGTGATCGAGGCTACACCGCTCAAGGGAAAAGGGAACCGAGGCGAAGCCGAGCTCGGTGAGGCCGAAGGCCGAGCCAAAAGGGAAAAGGTAATAGTTGAAAGTAAAAAGTCATAAAGCCTATAAAGTCTATTAAGGATGGAGTATAAAATTGCTGTATTGGCCGGAGACGGAATCGGACCCGAAATTGTGGAACAGGCCATCAAGGTTTTAAAGGCTGTGGGAAAGAAGTTCAAGCATGTATTTCATTTTACCGAGGCTCTGGTAGGGGCCACTGCCATCGACCAGGTGGGTGACCCCTTTCCGGAAGAGACATTTCGGCTCTGCATGGATTCCGATGCCGTACTCTTTGGATCCATAGGCGATCCCAAATATGACAACGACCCCAAAGCAAAGGTCAGACCCGAACAAGGATTGCTGGCCATGCGTAAAAAACTGGGACTCTATGCCAACATCCGTCCGGTGACCACCTTCCCTTCACTGATCCATAAGTCGCCCCTGCGCTCCCACCTGGTCGAGGGAGCCGATTTTGTGGTGATCCGTGAACTCACCGGAGGCATCTATTATGGGGAACGTGGCCGTTCGGAGGATCTGAACAAGGCCTTCGACACCATGGTATATACCCGCCCGGAAATAGAGCGCATCCTGGAACTGGCTTTTGAATATGCTGCCAAGAGGAACAGACGCCTCACCGTGGTGGACAAGGCCAATGTATTGGCAACCTCACGGCTCTGGAGGGAAGTGGCCCAGGAAATGGAACCCAAACACCCCGACATTGAAGTGGATTATATGTTTGTGGATAATGCAGCCATGCAGATCATCCAGTGGCCCAAAAAATTTGATGTGATGGTAACCAGTAACATGTTTGGCGATATTCTTTCGGACGAAGCCAGTGTGATCACCGGATCACTGGGATTGCTCCCCTCTGCTTCGTAGGTATCCATACTTCGGTGTTTGAACCGATCCATGGATCTTATCCCCAGGCGGCAGGAAAAGATATTGCCAATCCGCTAGCCACTGTTCTTTCAGCAGCCATGCTGTTGGAAATCTCCCTGAACCTCACAGAAGAAGCTGAGGCCATACGTAAGGTAGTGGCGCATTCCATGGATGAAGGAGTGGTCACGGAAGATATTTCAGAAGGGAAAGCGTATAAGACTTCGGAAGTGGGTAGCTGGCTGGCAGAGAACCTGTAATCACTGCCCTGACTTAACCGGCAGAGTTGGGTAGGCCTGACTGCTTTTGCTGAAATAATTTGCCACTAACGGCAGGTTGGATCAATTTTGTAGTCAATGAAGCTTTCACGTTCCGCATCCACAAAATAACTGCCAAGATAGTCTATCATGTCCAGTTTCTCATTTTCAGGGAGGTACTCAAAATTCATGATAAGTTCCACCATTTCATCCTGGTAGGAAGCCAGCCAGTTGATGGTTCTTTGATGAGTTTCCTTATCCCGGCAGGCGCCCAGGTAATAACGTTCCTTCACAGATGTGATTCCTAATTGTTCCCCGGGAACTGCATATATGGCATCTACCAATCCCACATAGTCGAAATCATAGGGGACAGGTATAAAACCGGTGGGACCATACTCCTTCAAGGCCAGTATTCGCAAGTTGTGCTGTCCGGTCACCGAATAATCGCCCTGACCGATCATATAGCAAAAAAAGGCCATCTTGTCCATGATCTCCTTATTCACCGTCCTGATACTTAGCTTATCGCTATCCACTATCATAGCATTGTTCCTTTCTGCCATCTTATCGTTTGGTTCAATCAGAAAACCCCAGTCCTCGGCCTCCTTCATCTTGCGCCCCGTGTCTATGTACTTGATCCTTACCAGGCGTGTATTGAAACTGTAATCGGTCAGTAGGTTGTACAGTTGATAGACCAGGTACTCCCTGAGTACATAATATTCGAATTGTGCAGTAAGCTTGCAGCGGGTCACCACTTTCATCTTTACTACGTCCTGAAGATCCTCCGCTTCAATCCCGGAATACCGGATATTCAGCCAGTAGGGCGGCACGGTGCAGATGTCGCGCCTTAATTTCCCCCTGGCCCTCACCCTGACCGGGTGTGTGACCTGAAAGCTATCTGTCACATGGCAGGTAAGTTCAGCGGGATGGTATTTTTCATCCCGTCTGGTCTTCCCAAACTCCTTGAGGTTGAACTTCAGGGTAAGGTTGAGGGGTTCCTTGATGTAAAAAAGATCAGCGTATACATTCAGAGTGTCCTCAAAAGTCGGAACGTCTTCATATTGTGCTGAAAGGGGTACAAAAATCAGGAGAAAAAGACCGGCAAGAGAAAGTGTGTAACGCATTGGTAAGGTTTTAATCACTAATAACCAACCACCGCAGGAAATGTTTCCTGAGATCCATCCAATTCTGGATAAAAATACAAAAACATGATTGATTCACAATCCATAAACTTTCTTAATTTAGCAAGTCAATAATTATTCCAACCTAATCTTACATTATGAAACGATTCATCAACCTTTTGATATTCGCTGGCCTGGTACTGAATATTCAGGCCCAAAAACCAGAAGAAACCGAAGACTGGTCAAGAAAACCAGATGTAGTTACACCAGGTAAAGGCACCCTTCCTCCCTCTGATGCCATCGTCCTTTATGGGGGAGCTGCCGATCTGGAGAAGTGGGAAAGCGAAATAAATGGTCCTGCCAAATGGGCTGCCGGTGATGAATTGACTGTGACCCCCAGAACCGGGGGAATCAAGACCAAACAGTCCTTTGGTGATATGCAGTTGCACATCGAATGGCGTGCTCCGGCCGAAGTAAAAGGCGACGGCCAGGGTCGCGGAAACAGTGGTATATTTCTCATGGGTAAGTATGAAGTCCAGGTATTGGATTCCTACAACAGCGAGACCTATTATAACGGTCAGGCCGGAAGCATTTACAAGCAGACCATTCCCCTGGTGAACGCCTGCCTTCCTCCGGGAGAGTGGCAGGCTTATGATGTCCTCTTCAGGGCACCGGTATTCAAAGAAGATGGTACCAAAGCTTGTTCAGCTTATGTCACTGTAATCCATAACGGAGTGTTGATCCAGAACCACGTGGAGATCCTAGGGACCACCGAATACATTGGGAAACCCAAAAATGATCCCCATCCGGCCAAACTACCCATTTCTCTGCAGGACCATGGAAACCCGGTTTCGTACCGGAACATCTGGGTCCGTGAATTGTAATCACCAACTATAAAACTTTTAATTGTTACCTTTTAACTTTTAACTATCTACCATTATGACCCGACCGCTTACCCTGTTCACAGGCCAGTGGGCCGACCTGCCACTGGAGACTCTTTGTGAGAAAGCAAAAACCTTTGGATATGACGGACTCGAACTTGCCTGCTGGGGAGATCATTTTGAAGTAGACAAAGCCGATGAGCATTACTGCAATGAGAAACTGGCTCTGCTCGGCAAATACGGACTGAAAGTCTTTGCCATATCCACCCACCTGGTGGGACAGGCCGTATCGGACCGAATCGACCAACGGCACAAGAGCATCCTGCCCGACTATGTATGGGGCGACGGAGATCCTCAAGGAGTCAACCAGCGGGCTGCAGATGAGGTAATCAAGACCGGGGAGGCGGCTGCCAGACTGGGGGTAAGTGTGGTAAACGGATTTACGGGAAGTCCCATATGGCATATGCTATACGGCTTTCCACCCACTCCCGCATCCTTGATTAAGGAAGGATTTGACAGGTTTGCTTCCCAGTGGAAACCCATCCTGGATGCTTACCTGGAGTTGGGTATTGTCTTCGGGCTGGAAGTACATCCCACCGAGATTGCCTTTGATATTGCCTCTGCCCGGAAGGCACTGGAAGCGCTGGACCACCACCCGGCTTTTGGTTTCAATTACGACCCATCACACCTGGCTTATCAGGGTGTGGATTACCTTAAATTCATCAGCACCTTCAGCGAGCGCATATTTCATGTACATATGAAGGATGTAAATTGGTCGGATGTGCCTGTGGAGGCAGGGGTTTTCGGCGGGCATACCGAATTCGGGGCTCCGGACAGGTTCTGGGACTTCCGGTCTCTGGGACGTGGAAAGATCCAGTTTGAAGAGATCATCAGGGCACTCAACCGCATCGGCTACAGGGGGCCCCTGTCGGTGGAATGGGAAGACAGTGGAATGGATCGCGAACACGGAGCCACCGAAGCAGCTGCATTTGTAAAGGAAATCGATTTCCCGGCCTCGGAGATTGATTTTGATGCCGCTTTTGAAGAGTAATATTAAATTATAAGCTATGCAACGAAGCAGCCATTTACTCCTGTGGATTGTCCTGCTATGGATTTTTCCCATGCTGGTACACGCCCAGGAGGATAATTCCTCGTGGACCCATTTCCGGGGATCCGGCCTCAACGGGATCTCCACCGGAACCGGATATCCTCTTTCCTGGAACGACTCCACCCACATCACCTGGAAGGTCCCCATTGAAGGAAAAGGATGGTCCTCACCTGTGGTGCTGAATAAGCAGATATGGCTGACCACCGCGAGCGAAGAAAAGAAAGAGATGCGGGCAATTTGCGTGGATCTTGAGAGCGGAGAGCAAATTCACAATAAACTTGTTTTTACTCCCGAAAAACTCTTCAGAATTCACGCCATCAACTCCTATGCGACCCCTACCTCCGCCATCGAAGAGGGAAGAGTTTTTGTACATTTCGGCCGCTATGGCACAGCCTGTCTGAACAGTGCCACAGGAGAAAAGCTTTGGGAACGGACAGACTTGCCTGTTGAGCATATCCAGGGACCTGGCTCCTCTTTGCTTATATACAAGGATAAACTGATTGTCCACCTGGAAGGCACAAAGGTTCAGCAGATCCTGGCTCTGAATAAACTTACGGGGGAAACGATCTGGAAAACTGAACGTCCCAAGGAGATCTATGATTCCATGCTTGAAATTGGCAAAAAGGCCTACATCACCCCCATCATCATACAGGTAAAAGGACGTGACCTGATGATCAGCAACGGTTCCGGAGCCTGCATAGCCTACGATCCTGAAACCGGTAAAGAGGTCTGGCGCATTATCCAGGGTGAGGACTCCACCATATCCATGCCCGTGGAGAGCGATGGGAGGCTCTTTTTCTACACCAGTTTTGTCACAGATGAGGAGGGTAAGAAATATGCGGAACTGTTTGCCGTGGATCCGGATGGAGAAGGGAACATTGGCGGGACCCACATCCAATGGAGAATGAAGGCTCCTATTTTACAACTTTCCACCCCGGTGGTGGTGGATGACTATCTCTACACCGTCGATGCCAAAGGGGTATTCTACCGTCTCCGTGCCAGCGACGGACAAGTCAGCTGGTCGGAGAACCTGAAAGGCAAGTTCCACTCCTCCCCCCTTTATGCAGATGGATATATTTATGTGAGTTCTACCGGTGGAGAGACCCTGGTATATTCCCTCGGGGACCAACCGGAACTGGTAAGTAAGAACATTCTGGAGGGGGAGATCTGGGCCACACCAGCCATGGTAGACGGTGCCATCCTTATTCGCACCAGTGAGTTTCTCTACAGGGTCGAAGGGAGGTAGTTACCTGAAGATGATCTTTTTTGTATGGACCTTACTGTCAGTACGGATCCTGACTATATACATTCCCGGAGTAAGATTCAATCCTCCCAAATCCAAGGAAGTACTTCCATGCAACTCTTTCCGGTAGACCAGCATGCCATTGATTCCATAAAGTTGGAAGACTGCTTTGCTTCCTGTCTCCTGTTCCGACCATGAGATATGGAGCATTCCGGAGGTGGGATTGGGATAGAGCAAGATCTCCTGCTCCTCATCAAGTGGATGGTCCGAAGTGGGATACTGGTCATCTGCAAAGGGGGATCCCCCGATCTCGCCGGAACTTCTCCAGTAAGCAGCCACAGAGGGGGCTCCCGAAGGAACATGGCTGGCCGAAACCAGTGAATACCCAATTCCATCGGGAAGCTCAGGCCAGGGATCGCTGTCCGAATAGGAAAACAGGAAAATGGTCTGACCATCGCGGTGCCGAAGTAACACCTCCTCCCCGGAATTGGAAAAATTCCTTTGATAGTTACCCGAAGGAACCAATCCGTATTCCCTGTAAAATGAAGACGGTTTAGAAGCCACCACATAGAATTGTCCGGGGGCCAGCACAGCCTCGTCAGGAAACTCATAATACACCGCTGAGTCAAGCACCAGTCCCGCCAGGTTCACTGCCCAGACACCAATGTTTTTGAACTCTATGAATTCCAGATCCTTGCTGTAAAGGCTATCCTCGCCATAGACGCTCTCCTTTGGATGGTAATGCAGTTCAGTGACTACCAGACCAGAGTAATCCTCCTCGTCCACCACAGCGATGAGCTCGGTAAGCGGACTCCACTCCTGCCCGATCTTGATCCTTGCTTTGATTACGACAGAGGACTGCAGGTTGAAAATTAATTCCTTTCCGAAATATGGGAAAGCTTCTTCGGAATATCCTCCTCCTACCTTTCTGGGATCCGTCCCGTTTGTGGTATAGATAAAAAATCCCGAACTGTTTTTATTTTCCATCCTGAGGGTGGTCGGCCCGTCCAGGTGAACTGTCCGGTTGCTGACAATGGTATCGTTGTGAAAGGCTACCGGTGCCTCCAGGGCAGAATACAAACCTGCCGTCTTCAACTGATTGATCACAATGTCTCCCCTGTACGGGAAGTAGTCTTTCCTCAGCTTATTTACCTGGGGAACCCAGTGATCGTCCCTGGTATACGGCGTGCCCGATTTTGCATCGCCCCAGCGGGCCGATTCGGCAATGATGGCCTTATCAATCTGTTCCTCCCGCACTTTCAGTCGCCCTTCCAGCTTGCTCCTGGTCAGGGATCCATCTCCGGCCAGGTGCTTGCTGGCGCGGTCCATAAAACGGATCCTGTATTCCTCATTGAAAGTCAACTTATAGTGCAGCCACTGGGGATGAAAGGCACTGAAATCACTTACATCCATATGGCTTCCATCTGTCCGTTTATCCAGGTTCACCCGGTCTTCCAGCAAGCCAAAGGCCGGACTGAACACTTCGTCAAACATGGTGTGCTCAGCATCATGGGCATAGAACTGAAAGCCCCTGGAGAAATCCGTGCGGTCATCGATGGCATAGAAGTTATTGGGACGCTTGTTGTTCATGAAGGAGGCAGTGGGTGAATCAAAATTGCCGGTATAAAATATGACCAGCATGTAATCGATCAGGTTGTCAATATCCACGTGGACCTGACCTCCTTTCACAGGATGACCAAACTGGTCCTTGCCTTCCAGCCTGAAGTATTCCTGATTCGATGCAAACCACATGGTATAGATCTCAAACCAGTGATCCGAATTTCCATCGGTGGCTTCCAGGGTATAGTTATAGTTTTCTGTGTTTACCTTGATAACATCATAGTCTTCCACAGCACCCCCGAAATAGGATTCGGCAAAACGCGCCTCTGCACGCTCCTGGGTCTGAAACAGGCCCCAGTACATGCCATTCAGGTAGAGGTGATAGAAGCTGCTCCGGGTATAGGGTTGATTCATGTCCCGCTGGGTATCCCTTGAAAAGACATCTCTCATAAAGGTGTTGCGGCTATCTCCGCTGGACCAGGCATAGTTCTGGGCGGTGCGGAGGTCGATCTTGTCAAAGCTATCCACTCCCTCCTCTCCAAAAAGTGGGTAATGAAGCTTGGCATCGCCGTATTCGGAACGAAAAAAGAGCCGGAATGCGTGCTTGGGAAAATCCGGATGCCTGCTCCAACCTCCCCTGATCCTCAATCCCGCATTGACCGAAAAGCCTTCTGATCCATCTGAAGGGATCAGCTCCACCGAGCACTCCCGCTCCCAGGCATGACCATGTCCCTCGGCATTCACATAAATCCCTGTTTGCCAGTCAAACAAGTTATCGAGATCCGTGACCACCGAAATGCTGGGTATATCGATCAATGACTGATTTATCTTTCCACCGTAAGCCGAAGAGTTCACTATGTTCGGATCCATGTTCAGGTCTATGATCTGTCCATTGACGCTGGAGGTGGGCCATCCTCCACCGGGGTAGCTCTGTGTTCGTACCTTCTCAAGAAATATATAGCTCCTGGTTTCCGGAAATGCAGGTTTCAGACCATCAATTCCAGCAGAGGCCCGGACCACCACAGCAGGAGTGCGAGGGCGACCATTGTTGCTGGACGGATCGATCTGAATGGTGGCTCCTCCCTGAGAAACCATGGCCGTTTCCGAATCCTGAGGATTGCTTCCATCGAGGGTGTAGAAGACCTTCCAGGATGGATCGGCTGGAGTGATCTGAAGTTCAAATGCTTCCTCATAAAAACCGGCAGGAACGCTGAAGGTAAGGCCCTCCGAATCGACCAAAGTAGGTTCTAGGGTACCCGCGTACAGGGAGATGTCCAAAAAAAAATCTGTACTCTCCAAACTATAATTAAAGGCCTGGACAGCCAGGGTATTCAACCCTTCCAGGAGGGTATAGGTATCCGGATCCAGTTCAAAGCTCTCTGCGACACCCGATTCATGAAGATCTGAAGCCAGGCCATCGTGTGAAAGCACCGACGGAGCATTGACCGAGAGCACCCTGGACCCGTTGATCCATACCACGAATCCATCATCGTAGTCTGCCAGAATTTCAAGATCGTCCAGCAGATCAATGCTGGAGGCTGCAAAGGTGCTGCGCATGTATACCCCTGTATAGTTGTTCTGCATATCTTCCAGGAGTGTTCCTCCCGTACCGTCTCCATAACGTATGGGTGCCTGGCCCCGGTTCCAGGAGGAGTCGTCAAATCCCGCTTTCATCCAATCAGCACTAAGTCCGGCAGCGCTGGAACCTTTCAGATAACTGAAAGCAGAGCTCACAGGAAAATCAACCTGTCCTTTCGCAGGCTGCATTAGCATCAGGGAGAGTACAAGGAGCTTGAATATCTTCTTCACAGTAACTTCGCGCTTCATCTTGATTGAGTGATACACAAAGAAAGGAAAAATGTTCTTGAAACGGACAGTCTTCAGTTTAACTACAATCCAAGAAATTGCATCCCGACCCCTGCAGCGAGTATCACCAGTCCTGCAAAGAGGTGCAGCTGGTGTTCCTTTCCCTTGAACCTGATCATGGAGAAGCCCTGGTAACCCAGCATGACTATCAGCAACATGGTCCCCACGGTAGCGATCCCGAAGACCAGCGCCACCAGGAAGATCCCCATCCCACTCTGCTCTGCAGCCGGATACACCAGCATGGGGATAAGCACCTCGCAGGGTCCG
>SPBY01000210.1 GCA_004525825.1 Bacteroidia bacterium | reverse complement strand
TGTGATGTGGCCACCATCAATGAGGTAGCTGATCAGTACGGCAAACAAGCTTTGATCAGGGGCCATATAGCCTGTTTTGATGGCTTTGGACAGCCCGGATGCTGGCAGGATTTCTCCTGCCTTTACAGTTCCACCGACCTGATCATAGCTTCCATGGAAGATCCGGCCTGGGTACATGCCTTCCTGGAGGTCCTGCGTGAGCGTAAAAAGGTTTATATCAACTCCCTGAAAGGAGCCCGCTACGACCTCCTGGAACTTGGGGGAGGTGATGCCTCCACCACCGTTATCTCGCCCGACATCTTCAATGAATTTGTGGCACCCTACGATTCAGAACTCATCGCAGCGGCACACGAAGCCGGACAAAGAATGGTCTACCACACCTGTGGCGGCATGATGCCGATCCTGGAAGATATCGCCGCCATGAAACCCGATGCCATGGAGACCTTTACCCCGGAAGGTATGGGAGGCGATGCCCGCCTCTCAGAAGCCAAACGGCGCATAGGCGACAAAGTCTGTATGATTGGCGGCTTTGACCAGTTTCACTTTTTCACAGGGTGTAGCGAAGAGGAAACCAGGAAGGAGGTCAGGCGCTGCTTCGAGGAAGCCGGAGGCGACGGAGGCTACATCCTCTCCCCGTCCGACCACTTCTTTGAAGCTGATTTGAAACTTGTGGAAGCCTTCGCCGATGAAGCCAGGAAATGCACGTATTAATCATCCTGAAAATGAATAAGATAATCCTGTATTTTACACTGTCCTTACTGCTTATTAGCTGCAATGAAAAGAGCTATGATTTTGAATTTGTTGAAATAAACACTCCGGGCAACAGCTCGCTAAGGGCCATTTGTGCAGTGGATGAAAACATAGTCTGGACTTCGGGAAGTCAGGGCAAGGTATATTTGAGCCTTGACGGTGGACAAAACTGGCATGAAAGCAGCATCCCGGAATGCGATGATACCGAGTTCAGAAGTCTGCATGCCTGGAATGCCAATCGTGCCCTGGTCTTTGATGTTTCCCCCTTAGGCAGGGCTTTTATGACCAAGGATGGAGGTGAAACCTGGAAACAAGTCTATCAAAGTCCTATGGAAGGGGCCTTTTTTAATTCTTTGAAATTTTCAAATGACCAACAGGGTGTCGCCATAAGCGATCCTATTGACGATAAGGTATTTGTGCTAATTACAAACGATGGTGGAATGAACTGGAAGCGCCTGAGCAACCTTCCATCTTCGGTAAAAGGAGAAATAAACTTTGCTGCTTCAAATACTTGCATTGAGTATCTTCCATCGGGTGAAATATATATTGTAACCGGGGGAAGTAAGTCCCGGGTATTAACCAGCCATAATCACGGTGAAAATTGGGAATTTGCTGAAACACCTGTAATGACAGGAGAATCAGCTGGACTTTTCTCCATAAACTTCTCAACTTCCAGCGAGGGTGTCGCTGTGGGTGGTGACTATAACCAGCCTGACAGGGAAGGCATTAGAGCCATTTTTACCGAGGATGGAGGACTGCACTGGTACGAGGCGGAAAACATGCCAGCAGAATATCGCTCATGCGTGGTCTCATTAAACGATGAACTCTATTTTGCCATCGGAAAAACTGGTTGCGACTATTCTCCAGACCATGGTAAAAACTGGACTTTTCTCGACTCAACAGGGTATTATGCTGCCCATGCTGTGGAAGGAAAAAATATGATCTTTCTTGCCGGGGCAGATGGAAGAGTGGCCAAGGCTATTCTTAGAATGAAACCCTAAGATCAATTAAACTACACCGGTATCATTGCACTTTCCCTGATTGATAAACATGATTCTGGGCAAGATTCCTGTTGATTCGTGCATCCAGTGTCCATATTTGGTGGTTCCCATCCATTGCAGATTTAATAATAATGGCATCCATGAGGCCAATCCCCAGCTTGTGATAATCTTTTCCATTGGCAAATATGGCAGCATGAATCATGCTGTTTTCAGCATATTCAATCCTGGGCAATACCCTCCAGTATGATTCAATAATCTTCCTCTCCCGGCTATTACGAACTCCGAAGAGTAGTTCGGAGAATATGGGCTCAATGGTGACCACCTTCTGATTTCTTAACAAAGGTTGAATCACTTGTACAAAAACCTCCTTCTGTTTAAAGAATTCTATCCAAACCGATGTGTCTATCAGGATCATATGCGCTTATTGAGATTCCGTATGCCTTCAGCAGTGAATCCTTCCTTGAATTTGACAGGATTCTCTGACACTTTCTCGTTGAGAAACTCTATTCGTTTCGAATAAAGCCAGTCATTCAATGCCTTTATCAGACTATCTGTAATATTCTTTCCCTCAGTAAATTTCTGCACGTCTAAAATAATTTCATCTGGAATAATTGCAGTAACTTTCATGATATACGATCATTTAATACGATATAAATATACGACATATTTATCGTATTATCAAACGTACAATTTCCTCCCCCAACTCTTAATGATGGGAAGAAGAAAATATCTTAAACAAAGTGAATATTGTTACCTTCCCGGATGATTATCCAACAGGCAGACACACGTCGGGATATTCGGGACTTTATAAATTTCCCATACAAGCTGTATCGAAAAGATCCTGCATGGGTCCCTCCTTTGCGGAGAGAATTAAGGGCGCAATTTAATCCGAAGGCCAATCTGTTTCTGGAGCATTGTGAATGGCAACTGTTCCTGCTGAAGGAGAATGAAAAGATAATAGGTCGCATTGCCGCATTTATGGACCACCTGGCCATGGATTTTTGGAAAGAGCGGATTGGTTTTTTTGGGTACTTCGAATGTATCCGGGATGAAGCTGCCTCGGCATTGCTTCTTAATGCTGCAAAAAGCTGGTTGCAACAAAAGGAATGTTCTTCTATGCGGGGCCCGTGGAGCTTTGTTTCCCAGGAATGGGGAATGGTTGTGGAAGGATTCACCTCCCCTGTAATCATGGCTCCATACAATCCTCTAGATTACAATGACTATATGTCCGCCTATGGACTGGAAAAGGTGAAGGACCTGAGGTGCTGGGAAATATCCTTTGCTGATGGATACCGGATTCCTGAACGCATCCTGAAGCTGACCGATGCGGTGGCCGAGCGCTATGGCATCCGAATCCGGTCCTTTAACATAAAGCAATACGACCAGGAAATTTTGAACATCATTGAACTTTCCAACAAGTGTCTCATACAAAATTGGGGCTACTCACCTGCCACGGAAGCAGAAGGGAAAGCCATGGCCCAGGAAATGAAACGAATCATACAGCCCAGGGGCATACTTTTTGCTGAAGACAATAGCGGACGCCTGGTGGGATTTGCCATTGTTCTGCCTGATATTAACCACCTTCTCAAAGGCTTGAACGGACGACTGTTTCCCTTTGGTTTCATAAAACTTCTGTGGGGAATTCCGCGCTTGAGGCGCTACAGGATGTTTGCCCTGGCGGTCATCCCCGAGTACCGGAACAAAGCGGTAGACAGCCTCCTCTATCGTGCGCTAAACGAATCGCTCCGGGCCAAAGATTTATGGATAGAGATCAATTACGTGCTGGAAGACAACATGCCCATGATCAACGCCATAAATAAACTGGAGGCAAAGCCTTCAAAACTTTACCGGGTCTACGAGATGAAGATCTGATTGACCAGATATAGTTCCTAATCCCTGTTTTACTTATACACAGGTCCGTAAGCCACACAGGCCCGGTAGTCTGCACCTTCTTTGTCCATTCCAAAGGCCGGCCAGGCGCTGGGCCTGAAAATTTGATCATCTGGAACGTTGTGCATGCAAACCGGGATCCTGAGCATGGAAGCCAGTGTCATCAGTTGCGAGCCCAGGTGACCGTAAGAGAATGCACCATGATTGGCACCCCAGTTGGCCATCACTGAGTATACATCCTTGAAGTTCCCTTCCCCCGTCAGCCTGGGAACAAACCAGGTGGTGGGCCAGGTGGGGTTGGTCCGTTCGGTGAGGGTGTGATGCACCTCCTCGGGAAGGTCAATGGTATGGCCTTCTGCAATCTGCAGCACCGGGCCCAGGCCTTTAATGATATTGATCCGGCTCATGGTAATGGGCATTCCTCCCCTGGTATTGAAAGTGGATGAGAATCCGCCTCCCCTGAAATAACCAATATCGGCTGCTCCCCAGGTGGTGCTGTCCAGACAGGCCTGGGCCTCACCCTCCGTGATCTCAAACCAGGGCTTCATGGCTGGCTTTCCTTTGATTTTTTGTTCTCCCGATCCATCCAGCGCGGAGGGTCCGGAGTTGATCAGGTGAATGAATCCGTCTTTGGCATCGCCGGTGAGTTCGAAACCCGTCACCCGCTTCACCGCTTCCGGACTCCAGTAGGTGCGTACATCGCTAAATACCTGGGCTGCTCCGGTAAGCAAGTGTCCGAATAGCATAGCCACTCCATTCAAGCTGTCATTTTCTGTAGCCAGCATATAGGGCTGTCTGATTCCGTTCCAGTCAAAGGATGAACAGAGTACCGCTTCCATAAAGTCCCCGTTGGGGAAGTGATCGGTCCACTGACGCTGACCCTGGAACCCGGCTGCAATTGCATTGTGCCCGTGAGCCTCTTCTCCATAGCCCAAAGCCTTCAGTTTGGGATTACCTACCATCAGGTCACGACCAATAAGGGCCATCTTGGCCACAAACTCCCACTCCTCAGCTTTCTTCTTAGCTGATTTTTGTATTTCTTTTGGATTGTAGTCCTTGCCCTCCTTGCAGTTCTTTTTGATCCACTCCATGGCCATGGTCAATTCGTCAGGATCGTAGATGCCTTCCTCAATTCTCCGGGTAAACTCCGACATATCCACATACTCGCAGCGCATGCCCAGAAAATCTTCGAAGAAGTCAGCATCCACAATGGACCCTGCAATTCCCATGGAAACACTTCCCATGGACAGGTAGGATTTCCCTTTCATGGTGGCTATAGCCAATCCTGCCTTTACAAAGGTGAGGATCTTCTCCTTCACATCTTCGGGGATTTCAGAATCGTCCGAATCCTGAACATCCTTTCCGTAGATCCCAAAGGCAGGCAAACCCTTCTGGTTATGGCCTGCCAGGGCGGCTGCCAGGTACACTGCTCCCGGACGCTCGGTCCCGTTGAAACCCCAGATAGCCTTAGGCAGAAGCGGATCCATATCGATGGTTTCACTGCCATAGCACCAGCAGGGAGTCACCGTGAGGCTGACTCCAACTCCTGCGCGCGCGAACTTATCAGCAGTCGCTGCTGCTTCAGCTACCCCTCCAATACAGCTATCGGCTAATACACACTCCACCTTGGATCCGTCGGCATGCTTCAGGTTCGATTCAATTAATGCTGCGGCGTTCCTGGCCATAAGCATGGTCTGCTGTTCCAGCGATTCTCTGACGCCTTCTAATCTGCCGTCTATGGTGGGTCTTATACCCACTTTTGGGGCCTGTCCAATCAATCTTTTTACCCTCATGGTGTTTTATTTTTTAAGAGTTAAATATAAGCTGTATCGCTCTTCCAGACTCTCAGTAACAGAACCTGGAGTATATTTCTTTACCCGGCACGATTGCTTCACCAAGGTCCGTCCCTCTTGCAGATTACGGATTTTTCCCATGGCTATGCCCTGTATCATGATATTTCCCATGCTTGCCCCTTCCACCGGGCCGGAGATCACCTCTCGACCGCATATGGTGGCCACACGCTGGCACAGGTAGTCAGACTGGCTTCCTCCTCCCACCAGGTGCAGGACCTCAATGGATTTCTTGGAGAGCTCTTCCAATTGCTCAATATGGAACCTGAATGAGAAACATAAGCTGTCGTAGGCGCTCCGAAGATAACCGCTGAAGTGCAGGGGAAGTGTTTGTCCCGTCTTTTCAAAATAAGCAAAAAAAGCCTCCTTCATCCTGGCTGGATTGTAAAACAGAGGATCGTCCGGGTCTATGACCTGTGAAATATCCACTTCTTCTCTCACCATCTCCTCCATCTGGGCAAAGGAGACATCGGCTAATAACTGTTTTTTCAATCCCTG
>SPBY01000645.1 GCA_004525825.1 Bacteroidia bacterium | reverse complement strand
GCGTGGGAAGACCGAGGGAAGTGAAGGGATCCGATGGCTGGAAGCCATCAGGAAACAAGCTCCCCCGGCTGTGGTAATCCTGATGACCGCTTTTGGGGATGTGGAACTGGCAGGAAAGGGAATCCGTGCAGGCGCTTTCGATTTCATCCTGAAGCCCTGGCAGAATGCCAAGCTTCATGCATCCATTCTTTCCGCACTGAAACTAAAGCAAAGCCACCAGGAAAAGGAGAAGTACATGAATGTAGCCCGAACCCTGGGGGAGGATGGGGATCTGCCCTTTATGCATATCCTGGGCACATCGGATGTGATTGAAAAACTGAAAGAGAACATCCGGATCATCGCTCCCACCGATGCTTCCATCCTGATTCTGGGGGAGAATGGTACTGGCAAGGAAATGGTCGCACGGAGCATTCACAGGCTGTCCCAGCGGGAAGAAGGAATATTCATCAGCGTCGATATGGGGGCCATTCCGGAAACCCTGTTCGAGTCAGAATTGTTCGGTCACCAGAAGGGATCATTTACAGGAGCCATACAGGACAAACCAGGCAGGTTCGAACTGGCAGAAGGCGGGACCCTGTACCTGGATGAAATCGGGAACCTGCCACTTAGCATGCAAACCAAATTGCTTGCCGTGCTTGAACAGAGAATCATCTCAAGGATCGGGGCCAATGAGGACATTCCCATCGATATCCGGCTGATCTCGGCCACCAACCAAAGTGTCCACCGAATGGTGGATGAAGGATCTTTTCGCCGCGACCTGCTCTATCGCCTAAACACCATCGAACTGGTGATTCCTCCCTTAAGAGAGCGCGTGGATGACATTCCCCTTCTGGCTGAGCACTTTCTGAGTGAGGCTTGCCGCAAATATGGAAAACAGGCATTGGAGATCAGCAAGAGGAGCATGAAGCAGCTTCAGCAATACCACTGGCCCGGAAATGTGCGTGAGCTTCAGAACACCCTGGCCAGGGGAGTCATCATGAGCGAAGACAAACAGGTCAGGTTTGATCAACTGGGATCTTTTGTCGGAGCAAGTTCTGCCGGAAATACGCTGAATATTGAGGAGAATGAAAAATCGTTGATACAAAAGGCCCTGATCACCAATAAGGGAAATGTGACCAGGGCTGCCTCGGACCTGGGAATAGACAGAAACGCACTATACCGGAGAATGAAGAAATATGGGCTTTAACAAATACATGATCCGGATTACGATCCGGCTGGTCCTTATCTTCCTGGCCATGCTGGCCCTGGCCCTGGTCATTGGAAAACAGGCCAGGTTGTTCACTGTAGTGGGTGTATCTCTGATTCTTCTTTTCCTGATCGCTGAATTGTACAGGACCATTGCCCGCACCAATCAAATAGTGGAATCATTGCTCGAATCGATCAGGTTTGGGGACTTCAATAAAACGATTCAAAACAAAGCAGCAGGTCTGGGTTTTGAAGGGCTGGCAGACTCGGCCCAGGAGATTATCCGGGCCATTGCCTCCGCCAAAATCGAAAAAGAGACCCAGTATCAGTACCTGCAAACCATTCTTGAGCATATCCATACGGCTGTAATAAGCCTGGATGAGCGGCATGAACCTGAATTGATCAACCCACTTGCCCTGAATACCCTGGGTTTGTACAATACACGAAAGCCCTCCTGGGCTGAGATAGAGAAAAAAGCTCCCCTTTTTACTAAAGCAGTAATAGCCATGGGTGAATCGGGGAGAGAGATGATCCGGCTTGGCCATACTCCCACAGGGAAACAACTGCTGGTGCTGGTGAATACAGTAAAAATCGGGGGAGCCCGGGTCAAAATCATCACCTTCCAGGACATAGAGCCTGAAATTGAACAGAAGGAGATGGAATCGTGGCAAACCATCAGCCGGATCATGGCCCATGAAATCATGAACAGCCTCACCCCCCTATCATCCCTGACTGAAACCGGGATCATGTTGCTTGAAAAGGAAGGTAGTCCCAAAGATGTCTCAGAGCTAAGCCAGAAGACCATCGAAAACCTTTATACTGCCCTTAAAACCATCTCAGGAAGGAACCGGGCACTCACCGAATTCATTGGTAGTTACAGGCAACTGTCACGACTACCGCTTCCGGTAAAAGAGAAGCTGCTCGTGGCCGATCTCCTGGCCGGTCTCCGCGAACTCTATGAGATCCCCTGCAAAGCAAAGGGGATCACCTGTTCCATTTCGACCGGGCCGGAGAAACTTATGATATCCGTCGATGAGGCCCAGCTTAAACAGGTATTGATCAACCTGGTAAAAAATACCACCGAGGCACTGGAGGGTGTAAAGAATCCTCTGATTGAAGTCTCGGTAAAAAGGATCCTTTACAAGGTATCCATTGAAGTCCATAACAACGGACCGGCCATTCCTCCCGATATATTGGAGAAGATC
>SPBY01000201.1 GCA_004525825.1 Bacteroidia bacterium | reverse complement strand
TCCAGGATCAGGTCGGCAATTATATCAGTACTGGAAAGAGTGAAATCATAGCGGCAATAGACCGAGATAGCCTGGGAGATGATGGTGTTGTCGTCTTCGTCTCCATAGCCCACTCCGCCAGTAGCATAGGTCCACCCACTGTCGTCAAACCCAGGATCTGTCCAGTTGGCATCCACCGGGGATGAAGGGACCAGATATCTGCACATCTTTCCTGGTGAGAGGATGGATTCCCAGTGATCAATTTCCTGGGCCCTGAGTTGGGGGGAGAGCAAAAAAAGAGCCAGGAGCATTCCCCGGAGGGTACTTTGTTGTATATTCAAAATCGAAAGCTTTGTATTTCCAAATAAGGGACAAAGATAATCTTCATAGGGTTGTATGGTGAATCTTTCATGGAACTTTTTTTAACTGGTAAGGTTATAGTTAAGTATGGTAGACCTGGATGATCATATGTTAGGAACCCTGTCGGACTGCTCTCTCTTTAAGGGGATGAGTGCACCGGAGATTTCGGCAGCGTTGTCAGGCTCTTCCGGAAGGATCAGAAATTTCCAGAGGGATACCCTGATAGCACAGGCCGGAGAAGAGGTCCTGCATCTGCAGATCGTGCTGGAGGGAAGCGTCAAAGGGGAGATGGTCGATTATGCAGGTAAGGTGATTAAAATTGAGGATATCGTTCCGCCCCATCCGCTGGCCCCTGCTTTTATATTTGGCTCACAGAACCGTTACCCGGTCAACATCACCGCCGGTGGAGACGTGAAGGTGCTGTCCATTCCCAGGGAAAAGTTTTTGGAACTCCTGCAAAACAGCAAGAGTGTACTGGTGAACTTTGTGGATATTGTCTCCAGCAGGGGACAGTTTCTTTCCAGCAAAATAAGATTTCTCTCCCTTACGACCATCAAAGGGAAACTGGCTCAGTACCTGCTCGACCTAAGTGGCAAATCGGGTTCCCAAATGGTAATACTACCCAGTTCCCAGGCCCAGCTTTCTGAATTGTTTGGGGTGGCGCGTCCTTCCATTGGAAGGGCCATGAGCGAGTTGAACCACGACGGTATTATCCGGACCGAAGGCCGGGAGGTGACTATCCTGGATTCTGCGAAACTATCGATGCTTTTAAAATAAAGCGATGCACGAACTTTCCATTGCCATCAGCATAGTGGATACGGTCCTGAAACAGGCAGAGGCGGCATCGGCCGGACCTGTGTCGGAAGTCAATCTCGATATTGGGGTCTTTTCGGGGATTGAATTTGAATCCCTGAAGTTTTCACTGGACGTGGCCACAAAGGGGAGCATCCTGGAAAAGACAGTGTTTAATATCCATCGTGTGGAAGCTGTGGCAGAGTGCCCCACCTGTCACCATCTTTACACCCCCGAGAGGGTGTTCAGCCACTGTCCTGAATGCAGTCAACCGGGCATCCGGCTGATCCGGGGAACTGAGTTACAAATCAAATCTTTGCTTGTAGAACAAAACGAATAACTATGTGTGAAACCTGCGGATGTGGCCAGGGATCAAACCCGGTAAGAATCACCAAGCCCGGCGAGCCTGAGGCCAGCCCTCATCACCACGAAGCTCACAGCCATGGTCACCACCATGATCATGATCACGATCATGACCACGGGCATTCCCATGACCACGACCATGCAGGACAACGGCTAATCAGGCTGGAGGAGGATATCCTTTCGAAGAACAATCTTATGGCCAGCAGAAACAGCGGTTATTTCGAAGCCAAGGGGGTGGTAGCCCTGAACCTGATGAGTTCGCCCGGATCGGGCAAAACCACCTTGCTGGAAAAATCCATAAAAGCTTTGGAGGGGAAGAGGCCGGTGGCCGTCATCGAGGGGGACCAACAAACCCTGAACGATGCGGAGAGAATCGAAAAGGCCGGAGCCCCGGTGGTACAGATAAATACCGGAAACGGGTGTCACCTCGATGCTGAAATGATCAGGCGGGCATTGGAGAAACTTGAAGTGCAGGAGCATAGTGTGCTATTTATCGAGAATGTGGGAAACCTGGTGTGTCCCTCGCTCTTTGAGCTGGGCGAAAAGCACAGGGTGGTCATCATCTCTGTCACCGAAGGAGAGGATAAGCCCCTTAAATATCCCACCATGTTTGAACATGCCGATACCTGCATCATCAACAAAATTGACCTGCTGCCTTACGTGAATTTTGACCTCGCCCTGGTCAGAAAGTTTGCCCTGACTGTGAATCCCCATCTAAGGATCATGGAGATGTCGGCTCAAACCGGTGAGGGTTTGGAAGACTGGATCCGGTGGATACTGGATCTGAAGCCCTGAGGGGGCCATGGATCAGATCAAGAGCCCAGGGTGGCAGGATCGGCCCACTTCTTTAGCAGACCTTCATAAGCCCTTACATCATACTGATTGGCCGGCTTTTCATATTTGCCGGGGATGACCCTACAGATGTCAAGGAACTCTTCGCGAGTACCATTGATGTCGTCGATGCTGCCCAGGGCCAGGGTCCTGATCATGTCCTGATCACAATCCAGCAGACGCTGGAAGGCCTTTATGGCCCTGGCCTTCATCCCCATGCGGTAAAGGATCTCAGCCCCCACCACACTTACGTTCCATGATTCGTCAAAGGCTGCTTCCCCGATCTCCTCAAGGGCAGGTCTGGCATCCTCTCCCAGCATCAGCATTCCCTGGATTCCCCAGTAGCGGATGGCACTATCGTCGTTGTGAAGCATCTGCTTTAAGCTGTCCAGATAAGCAGGGTTTTTCAGGGAGGCAATCACGGCAGCACCCAGGATCTCATCATAGGGAAGCTCCTCGCTTCTCATGTAGTCGTAAATAGGAGTTTCGCCTGCCCGGATATTCCTTTCGGTTTCGGGAATAAATCCGGCATCGCGCATCTCAACGGCCATATCCAGACTGGCCAGCCGCATCTTCCTGAGCCTGTCGGAATGGGCGGGATCAGTGGCCAGGTTGTTTACTTCCCAGGGATCATTTTCGGTATCGAAAAGTTCCTCCACCGGTTTGGTGTGGAAAAAACGGGCCTGCACCTCGTTGCACCTGCCTGCCTTAAACTCTTCTTCCCAGGAGGCCATGGAGGGAGCCTTCCAGAGGTACTCCAGCTGCTGCATCCAGACGCGGTTCGAGTTGTAGTACCTGGTATACCTGTATTGTCTGTCCACGATGGACCTGGTAAGGTCATAGCGTTCATCCATGCGATCGCGGAACATATAGATGTATTCAGGTTCCTCCGTCTGGTATTTGCCCAGGAAAGCATTCCCCTGCATGTACTCAGGCGCTTCCATGCCAATGAGGCTCAGAAGGGTGGGGGCCAGGTCCACAAAACTGACCAGCCTGTCCACTTTTGCACCTGGAGCTTCGGCCGGATAAAGATGTTTGTACTTTTCCGGTACCCGGATGATCATGGGCACATGGGTGCCGGTCTCAAAAAGGTAGCGCTTGCTTCTTCCCAGCACTCCCCCGTGATCGCTGTAGTAAAATACAATGGTGTTATCATCCAGTCCGGCTTCCTCCAGCTCCTTCAGCAAAGTGCCAACCTGTGTATCCATGTCCTCCACCTTGTCATAGTACTGTGCCCAGTCGTGTCGCATTTCCGGGGTGTCGGGGTGGTAAGGGGGCAGACTCACCTGTGCCGGTTTGTGCCTCAAGTCTTCGTCGGGTATGGACGTGTGAATGGAGCTTTCGTGACTGACGGTCAAATTGAATATGGCAAAGAAAGGTTGCTTTTTCCCACGGTTCTTATAATGTGCTTTATTGCTGCATTCGTCCCACATGGTCTTCAGATCGATGGGACTGGTATTGTAGTCGGTTTTGCTGTTGTTGGTGCAGTAGTAGCCCTGACTCTGAAGAAATTCTGTATATAATCTGACCGTTTCGGATCTCAGGTAGTTGCTGCGCATCTGTTCGTTTCCGTTGGATCAGGCATGCACCCCGGTGAGAATGGTGTTCCGGGCCGGTGCACAGACCGGGGTATTGGCATAAGCATTGGTATAGAGAAAACCCTCCGATGCCAGCTGGTCCAGGTGGGGAGTGGTGGCAAATTCATCGCCGTAGCAGCCCAGGAGCCGGCTGTTGTCCTCGCTGGTGATCCAGAGGATGTTTGGCAGTCCCGGATCTTTCCTGGTGAAACCAGTGGCCATGAATGCCAAAGTTATAATGACTCACAAAGTATATCGGATCTTCATATTTCAGAGATTTGAAAGGGTTCGGTAGAAGGTGAAATTAGGATATTTTTCCCGTTTGGGACAACCCCGACTCCGTTTTCTTGTCTTTGAGTTTAAAACAGTTTTACCCAACATTTATTCTGAGACAATGAAAAAGATATTTCCACTTTTAGCGATAGCCTTCCTGATGACACAGAGCCTAAACGCACAGGAAGATTCTGCCTCCTATGAACGACGTCCCTTCCAGTTTACCTTTCTGTTTCCGCCCCTGAGTACCAACGGGGCAAAGAATGCCCACTGTGTCAACGATGTCTCTCTGAACCTCTTTCTTGGTGTTTCGGGTGGAGTGGAGAAGTTTGAGGCTGCCGGATTTATCAATGTAGACAAGTACTATATGAACGGGGTGCAGCTGGCCGGATTCGGAAATACGGTAGGGGGCCATGTATCCGGGGCACAAATTGCTGGATTTGTGAATGTTGTGGGCGATTCTCTGGAGGGATTCCAGGGAGCAGGATTCATCAATGTTGCCGGCAGGGCCAACAAAGGAGTGCAGGTGGCTGGTTTTGGCAACGTGATCGGCGGGGGAGCCACCCATTTCCAGGGGGCGGGTTTTTTCAACGTAGCCGAGGAGGTGAATGGTGCCCAGGTGGCAGGCTTTGTGAATGTGGCGGGCACTGTCAAGGGTTTCCAGGGAGCCGGTTTCCTGAATATTTGTGACTCCATCGACGGTGTTCCCCTGGCCTTTATCTCAGTGGTGAAGAAAAACGGTTATCGTAAGTTCGGATTCAACATAAGTGAAGTCCAATATGCCAACCTCTCCTATAAGATGGGAGTCAGCAAGCTATATAATATCTATTCCTTCGGCAAGCCCTTTGGTCCCGGCAGCCGCTGGATGTTTGGCGGGGGACTGGGGACCGAGATCGGACTATCAGAGAAAATGAACTTAAATATCGAAGGAACCGTTCACCAGGAATTATGGATCGCAGATCCGGCCACTACTCACTTCCTATACATCGACCGCCTGAATCTTTACAACACAGTGAAGTTCCTCTTCGGATGGAACATGGGCGATAAAGTAGATCTCCATATCGGTCCCACCTTCAATGTATCGGTGGCTCATACAAGTCCCGACCTTGGGGTAAAGCCCTGGAACGAGATTGCTCCTTATTCTTTTTACAACCATACCAACAACAGCTACAAAGAGACCAGAGTTCAGATGTGGGTAGGTTTACAGGGTAGCGTCAGCTTCTAATCACCACATTTGTCCCATTAACGGGCTCCCGTTCTTCCCCTCCCTGTACCTGTCGTCAAAGCAGTGCATAAGCCGGGGGAGGCGGGAGCTTTTTCATGTTGTAAAATATGAAGTCCAAAACCAGTTCATCATCAGGTTGATATCACATTTTTTTCAAAATTTATTCATAAAAAGTTCACAAAAGGGATTTGGGTGAGCTCAGATTTTCTCAGGAAAATTACCTTTATAGGTGCTAACCCAAATCCAATAAAAATGTATAAATTACTTAGAACATTCATGGCAGGTATTATACTTGTTATGGGGAGTGCTGTGGCATACTCCCAGGGTGTAACTACTTCATCCTTAAGCGGAAAAGTAACGGATGATAAAGGTGCTCCGGTATTTGCGGCCAACGTGGTAGCGATACATACCCCCTCAGGTACCCAGTACGGAACCATTTCACGGGAAGACGGCAATTTTGATATTCGAAACATGCGGGTTGGGGGACCCTACCGTGTGGAAGCCTCCTTCGTGGGTTTTCAATCTGCCGCGGAAGAAGAGGTTTACCTTCAGTTAAACAAGACTTCGGAGGTGAAGTTTATTCTCGTAGAGACAGCCCAACAATTGGATGAGGTGGTCATTTCCTACAACCAGAACGACGTGATCAACTCCGACCGTACCGGGGCCATGACCAACATCAGCCGGGCTCAAATGGAAGCCATGCCC